>CANSYV010000327.1 GCA_947651335.1 uncultured Lachnospiraceae bacterium | reverse complement strand
CTTGAATTCCACCTCCGATAACAGGCTTTCATCTGTTCCAGCTGCTGCCTTACCTTGGCCATCATATCCTGATACTTCTGCAGTTTCTCCCGTTCTTCCTGGATTTTCTTCTCCGGAGCCTTATTGACAAAGTTGGGATTATTCAGCATCCCCTCTGCACGGGCAATTTCTTTGGTCAGACGTTTTTCTTCTTTTTGCAGACGCTCTTTCTCCTTTTCCAGATCCACCAGTTCGTCTAAAGGCAGGTACACTACTGCGTTGGATACCACAACGGATACAGCGTCATCCGGAATGCCCTGCCTGCTGGACTGCACCCTTATTTTTGACGCGCTGAGGAAATTCTGATAAGACTGTTTCATCAGTTCGTACATCTCACAGGCCTGATCATCGGCGCCTACAATATAAACTTTTGTCTTTTTATTATGAGGCACGTTCATCTCCGCACGGATATTTCTCACTCCGCGTACAGCCTCCTTCACAGCCTCCACCACAGGCCCATACAGCGGGAAATCCCATTCTTCCCGTACTGTGGGCCACTGAGAAATCATAATGGACTCTTCTTCGGGCAGCAGGGTACAGTAAATTTCCTCCGTGACAAAAGGCATAAACGGATGGAGAAGCTTCAATGCCTCAGTGAGCACTGTGCGCAGGGTCCACATGGCGTAATCCGCGGAATCCTGGTCATATTCCGCTTTCCAGATTCTCACTTTCGCCATTTCCAGATACCAGTCGCAGAACTCATCCCAGATGAAATCATACACATTCTGCACCGCAATGCCCAGCTCATACCGCTCCATGTTATCAGTCACCTCGCGGATTAATACATTTAATTTGTGCAGAATCCATCTGTCTGCTGGTTTCAGATGGAACCGTTCCGGTTTCTCGAAACTTTTTCCCTCTATATTCATCATAATAAACCGGGACGCATTCCACACTTTATTGGCAAAATTCCGGCTGGCCTCCACCTTTTCCCAGTAGAAACGCATATCGTTGCCAGGGGCATTTCCAGTAACCAGGGTCAGACGCAGGGCATCCGCACCGTATTTGTCAATCACCTCTAGGGGGTCAATGCCGTTCTGCAGAGATTTGCTCATCTTGCGTCCCTGGGAATCCCGGATCAGGCCGTGGATGAGCACATGGTGAAACGGTGCCTTCCCTGTCTGCTCCAGGGCGGAAAATACCATACGAATCACCCAGAAAAAGATAATATCATATCCTGTCACCAGCACATCTGTGGGGTAAAAATATTCCAGCTCCGGCGTTTTTTCCGGCCATCCCAGGGTAGAGAAAGGCCACAGGGCAGAGCTGAACCAGGTATCCAGTGTATCCTCATCCTGTCTCAAATGAGTACAGCCGCACTTGGGACACTTCTCAGGCATCCCCCCTTTGACAACCACCACTTCCCCGCATTCTTCACAGTAGTAAGCGGGAATCCTGTGTCCCCACCAGAGCTGCCGGGAAATACACCAGTCCCGGATATTTTCCAGCCAGTGGAGATATATCTTGTCAAATCTCTCAGGTACAAACTCCAGACTGTCTTTGCCCAAAACCTCTATGGCAGCCTTTGCCATCTCTCCCATTTTCACAAACCACTGGGGTTTGATCATGGGCTCCACTGTGGTCTTGCACCTGTCGTGGGTTCCCACATTGTGCGTGTGTTTTTCCACTTTCACCAGAAGGCCCTGTGCCTCCAGGTCCGCCACCATGGCTTTTCTGGCCTCATAGCGGTCCATACCGGCATATTTTCCCCCCTGCTCATTGATGGTGGCATCATCATTCATTATGTTGATTTCTTCCAGATTATGCCTTCTCCCCACCTCAAAGTCATTGGGGTCATGGGCAGGCGTGATTTTCACACAGCCGGTTCCGAACTCCCGGTCCACATACTCATCCGCAATCACCGGGATCTCCCGGTCTGTGAGGGGAAGTTTCAGGGTCTTGCCGATTAAATGGGTATACCGCTCATCCTCGGGATTTACCGCCACTGCTGTATCTCCCAGAAGGGTCTCCGGGCGGGTGGTGGCGATTTCCACAAAATCATCGCTTCCCACGATTGGGTAGCGGATATGCCAGAAATGCCCTTCCTGCTCCGCATGCTCCACTTCCGCGTCGGAAATGGAAGTCTGGCATACAGGGCACCAGTTGATGATTCTGGAACCTTTGTAGATGTACCCTTTCTCATACAGCTTAACAAACACTTCCTCTACTGCCTGGGAACAGCCCTCGTCCATGGTAAACCGCTCCCTCTCCCAGTCTGCGGAAGATCCCATTTTCTTCAGCTGATTGATAATCTTTCCGCCATACTCCTCTTTCCACGCCCAGGCGTGTTTTAAAAATTCTTCCCTGCCGATGTCATCTTTCTCGATTCCCTGCTCTTTCAGCTTTTCGGTCACTTTCACTTCCGTAGCGATGGCCGCATGGTCTGTCCCAGGCTGCCACAGAGCCTCATACCCCTGCATCCTTTTAAAACGAATGAGAATATCCTGCATGGTGTTATCCAGGGCATGTCCCATATGCAGCTGCCCGGTTACATTTGGCGGGGGCATAACAATGGTAAACGGTTTCTTATCCGGATTTACCTTTGCGTGAAAATATCCGTTCTTCATCCATTTCTCATACAGCCGTTCTTCTATATCCTTGGGATCATAGATTTTTGCCAGTTCCTTTGCCATTGGTTCCAATTCCTCCCTAATTCATTTTGAGTATTTTTGTTTTCATACAGTTTCTTTGCGCTCCAAATTCGAAAGGGCCCTTTCGCAGCTTTCGTTGCAAAGGGCACCCATTACTCCAGATTCCTATTCTATAAAACATTGACAGTTTGAATACATAATAGTCGGGATTGCCGGATTTGTCAAGTAGGCCGGGCCGTGAAAATTCTATAAAAATCCGTCTGCTCCCAGCTTATCTTCTGTATTTATAGTCCCACAAATCAGCCGCAAATAAAACCTACACAGACAGAAACACACAGCTTGCAGAGGAAAAT
>CANSYV010000326.1 GCA_947651335.1 uncultured Lachnospiraceae bacterium | reverse complement strand
CTGCAAACCCAAATCCTCTATCACGGCGACAAGATTACTTTTATGGGCGGTATTGACAGCGCATCCATTGATACCCATGACTGGTCCAGGGAAAAGATTGCCAGTGAGGCCAGGCGGGCAGTAACCCAATATGGAAGAAAATCTTTTATCCCCTGCAATACCATGGGAGGCCCGGAGAGTATTTATCCAGGAGTATATGATACACTCACTGAGGAATTGGAAAAAATCAACCAGGAGATTTTAGCGGAAGGCAAGTTTTAGCCCGCAAAACAGAAAGGCGGATTTATGACTATGGATGAAAGAAAGGACCAGAAGGCAGTCAGTTCATCGTTAAAAAGATTCTTTGGTATCGGTGATTTTGGTTTTAACCTGATGACCAACATTGATACCTTTTACGCCACTTACTTTTTTACAAATATTGCAAAGTTTTCTCTGGGGATTGTGACTACAATCACAACGATTTCAGCTATTATTGATGCCATTTTATCCTGTCTGTATGGGGCGTGGATGAACAAGATCAAACCGAAAAGATGGGGAAGATACCGCTCCTGGCTGATATTGACTCCGTGGATGGTTCCGTTTCTTTACGCGTTTCAATTTATTAAAATCAATAACGGAATGCTGGGGATCATAATCATGACAGCGGCGATGATCACCAGCCGTATCGCCTGGAATCTCCCGTATATTGCCAATATTTCGATGATCAATGTGGCGGGAAAGACCACAAAAGACAGAATGGCGCTGTCTTCCACCCGGATGGTATGGACGTCTCTGGGAAATGTTGCGTATTCTTATGCGGGTCCCGCAGTGGTAGCTTTTATGGCCGGCCTTTTAGGGGAAAACAATTCTTATGCGGCGGCAGCGTTTGTGTTTGCGGCGCTTATGGCGGCCGGTTATTATGCGCATTTTAAAATGTTTACCGGATATGAGGAGACCGGAGACGAGGAATCGGCCAGACTGGCGCTCCAGGCAGTAAAGGAGAATCAGTCTCAGCCGAAAGTCAGTGCCTGGGCGGCCATCCGCTGCAATCCTCATTTGATTGGACTGATGATTTCCAGCACTGCCAAATATATGGTTTTGTTTTTGGTAAATGGAATTGCCGTATATTATTTCACTTATATCAGCCACAATGCCGGACTGCTGGCCACATTTGTGTTCATTACTAATCTGCTGGGAATACTGGCTTCTTATGTGTCGAAATTCGTGGTTGCCAAAATCAGCGCCAAAAAGACAATTGTGTGTTCTTATATATTTATGGCAGCGGGAATGCTGGCAGCGTTTGCAATTTATCAGAATACCTGGGGTGTGATTATACTCATGTGTCTGGTGATTTTTGCCATGACTTTGACAAATGCCTGTGAGCCTGAGTTATTTGCCAACTGTGCCGGATACAGTTCTGCAAAAACCGGGTTTGATACAACAGGAACGGTAATGGGGCTGTTGACAGTACCTGTAAAAATCGGGATTGTTATGCGCGGCATACTTATCAGCACCGCTCTGGCCATCGGCGGTTTTTCCGCGGATATTGCTCCGGAGGCAGCCGGCGCTGTGGTACAGAGAGGTATCTGTATTGGATTTATGATCATACCGGCTTCAGTGATTGCGGCAGGGGCAGTGATTTTGGTATTTGGATATCGTTTGAATAAAGAAGCATAAACAACAAGTTTTAAGCGGGGATGGAGTCTGTATCTGTTCTCGCTTATTCTGGGACAGGGGAATGGCAGAGAGATGGAATATTTGCTGAATTTACAGATCATTTATGAGAAATTACGGGAGATGGAAATACAGGCAGAATTTGTTCCGGCCCAGGATATGCCGGGACTGAAAGGAGTGTGTTTTTATAATCAGGATGCCATGGAACAGGATTACCTGTTTATCTGCGCAAAACAATTTGCAGATACTCTTCCTGATAACGAGGGCTCTCTGGTGTTGGTGGGAGAGTGGACAGAAGAAGATACCGCTGGGAGGAAAGGCTACATTCATATCAGAGAATACGATTTCTTCCATTTAATGAATCACTTGGAACGGATATTTGTCTATTACAAAGAATTAGAGAAACGGCTTTTGAGGGTGCTGTGTACAGACAGCAGTTTAAATGAAATCTGTAAAATCGGTGTGGAGCATTTTCAATCTCCGGTAGTGGTCCATGATGAACATTTTTATATTCTGGCCTGTCCCGAAATGGTGCAGGGAAAGACCAACTTTGATTATGATATGCAGATGGATTCTTATATTGAAAATGAGCAGACACTGACGCTGTTTCGGACCAGTGCGGCTTACCGGGAAACATTAAAGACAACAGGCGGGCAGAGCTGGAAAAGTGATTTTGATGATACATCCTGTCTCTATGCCAATATTTGGATTGACCAGATATATAAGGGCCGGCTGCTGGTACTCACCACAGAGGAGACAGCCGGTAAATTAAGGGAAGTGGGATATTTCAGCGGGATTGTCCGTCAGGTACTGCTGAATCGTTATGTGTACAGGAATGATGCCCCCAGTCTTCTGAAGGGGATTCTCATAGATGCCCTGAATGGAAGAGAGATCAATCCCAGAACGCTGGCTCAGAAGGCAGGGAAAATGCATTGGCAGATGGACGATGCGTATGTATGCGGTATGGTCACTTTCGGCAGCGAAAAGATTTCCCACTATCTGGCTTTCGGTGTCTGTAATTCTATCCAGCAGCACATCAAAGGCAGTTACCCCTGTTATTACCAGAAAGCCATTTATTTTATCATCAATCTGGAAAAGGGCAATCTTACCATCAATGATCTGCGGATGAAAATGTCCTATATTATCCGGGAATCCCTGCTTCATGTGGGTATATCAAATGTCTTTTACAAACTGCAGGATTTCCCCCTGTATATGAAGCAGGCAGAGATTGCGCTGGTTTATTCCAGGGAAGAAAAGCGCACCAGCTGGTATAATGAGTTCCGGGAGACTGTACTTGCCTACTGGATGATAAAAGGAGTTTGGCATTACGAGTGAGGAGTTTGCAGCCAGACTGTTAGAGGAGGAA
>CANSYV010000325.1 GCA_947651335.1 uncultured Lachnospiraceae bacterium | reverse complement strand
CAGCATCAATGCAGCGGTCATGAGAAAAGCTGTTCTCCATTTTGGAAATTTCATTATATTCTAACACTTTCTATAGGAAAAGACAATGGATTTATGAAATAATACCACTTGACGCTTCCCCCCTGCAAGTGTATAATTCTAAAGCGGGGCTTTTACACGTTGAAGTGCGAAATTCTTTTAAAAGTCCTTCAAAATAATTCAGAATATTCTCGGGAAATCAAGCAAAAAGATAGATGTAAAGAGCTTTCCGGGAACATTCGAAAAAAAATTACAAGGAGAGATGAAAATGAAATCAAAAAGAATAACAGCTTTTCTCATGACCGCTGCATTGATGCTGTCTATGACCGCCTGCGGAGGAGGCTCCGGCTCCTCTTCGGAATCCGGTTCTGATTCCGGAGCAGAGTCTGCGCAGCAGGAGACCGCTGCCGCCACAGAAGAACCCGCTGCCGCTGATGGGGATTCCTATACCATCGGTATCTGCCAGATGCTGGAGCACCCTGCTCTGGACGCGGCAACGGAAGGGTTCCAGGACGCCTGCAGGGAAAAATTCGGCGAAGATAAGGTGGAATTTGACCTGCAGAACGCACAGGGTGAACAGGCTATGTGCAGCACCATCGCCAATAATTTTGTATCTGCCGACGTAGATCTGATCCTGGCAAACGCGACTCTGCCCCTGCAGACAGCTGCACAGGCAACAGCCGATATCCCCATCATCGGAACCTCTATTACTGATTACGCCACTGCCCTGGAAATCAGTGACTGGACAGGGGCAACCGGTGTGAATATTTCCGGAACCAGCGACCTGGCCCCCATCGACGAGCAGGCGGCCATGACGATAGAACTCCTCCCGGATGTAAAGACTGTGGGTATCCTCTACTGTTCCGCAGAGCCCAATTCCAAATACCAGGCTGAATTATATGCAGAAGCCATGAAAGAAGAAAATGTGGAATGCAAAGAATTCACAGCGGCAGACTCCAACGAGATCCAGTCAGTAGTCACAAGCGCCATCGAACAGTGTGACGCCCTTTATATTCCCACAGACAATACCATGGCTTCAAACACAGATATTGTGAAAAACATATGCGTTCCGGCAAAAATCCCTGTAATCGCGGGCGAGGAAGGTCTCTGCGCCGGGTGCGGCATCGCAACCCTTTCCATCAGCTATTACGATATTGGATACAAAGCAGGCGAGATGGCCTACGATGTGCTGGCAGACGGCGCCGATATCTCAACAATGGAAATTGAATCCGCTCCAAACGTGACAAAGAAATATAATGATGAAATCTGCAAAGAATTAGGAATCACGGTCCCAGACGATTACGAAATGGTGGAAACCAGCGAAGAATAGAGGATTGAAAGAACATGATCATAAATTATTTGACTTCTCTGGACCCAACAGCACTGCTCCGCGCCCTTCCAGGCAATGTGGCGCAGGGATTGATATGGGGGATCATGGCGGTAGGCGTATACATTACTTTCCGTATTCTGGATTTTCCAGACCTGACAGTAGACGGCTCCCTGGCTACAGGGGGCGCGGCAGCCGTCATGCTGATCCAGGGGGGAATGGACCCGGCGCTCTCTCTGGTATTCGCCTTTCTGGCGGGTATGGCGGCCGGATTTGTAACCGGAATTTTACATACTGGACTTGGCATTCCAGGTATTCTGGCCAGTATTCTGACACAGATATCCCTGTATTCTGTAAATCTGAGAATCATGGGAAAATCCAATCAGAGCATTGGCATTACCCAGACAGGTCTTGTAGCATCTTTAAGATACGTGACCGATGATGGCAGAGCACTCTTCTTTCTGAAACTGATTCTGGGATGCCTGCTCCTCATTGCGGCTGTCTACTGGACGTTCGGGACAGAAATCGGCTCCGCCATACGGGCCACAGGATGCAACCCCCAGATGGCACGGGCGCAGGGAATCAACACGAATTTTACAACTGTTGCCGCGCTGATGCTCTCCAACGGACTGGTTGGGCTTTGCGGCGGCATTTACGCACAATATCAGGGTTCTGCAGATGTAAACGCCGGACGGGGGGCCATCGTCATTGGACTGGCGGCAGTGATTATCAGCGAAGTAATTTTTGGAAAGCTCTGCTCTGGCAGAAGGTTTACATTTGCCTATACACTGGCCGCGGTCTTCGTGGGAGCAATTCTGTATTATGTGGCCTACACCCTTGTACTGTGGCTTCAAATGCCTTCTGATTATATGAAGTTATTCTCCGCGGTAGTTGTGACCTGCTTCCTGGCGGTACCTTATTTAAAAGAAAAATATACGGTAAAACGAAGGATGGCGAGATAATGGGATACATGCTTGAGATAGAAAATGTGCGTAAGACTTTCAACATCGGCACAATCAATGAGAAAACGGCATTAAGCGGTGTGAACCTGAAACTGAACGAAGGCGACTTTGTGACTGTCATAGGCGGAAACGGAGCCGGAAAATCCACGACACTAAATGCCATCGCCGGAGTCTGGCCTGTGGACGGGGGAAAGATTTCTGTAAACGGCACGGATATTACAAGGCTTCCCGAGCACAAACGGGCCGTGTATCTGGGAAGGGTTTTCCAGGACCCCATGATCGGAACTGCCGCCACCATGTCCATTGAGGAAAATATGGCAATCGCCGCGAGACGCGGGGAGCGCAGAGGCTTTCGGTGGGGCGTTTCCAGCCGGGAGCGTGAAGAATACCGAAAGAAATTACAGGCACTGGACCTGGGACTGGAAGAACGCCTGAGTAGCAAAGTTGGTCTGTTGTCCGGCGGACAGCGCCAGGCGATCACCCTCCTTATGGCAGCTCTGAAAAAGCCAAAACTTCTGCTTCTGGATGAACATACTGCTGCCCTGGACCCGAAAACAGCCGTCAAGGTGCTGGACATTTCCGATAGAATCATAGAAGAAAACGGCCTCACCGCAATGATGGTCACTCATAACATGAAAGACGCCATTGCCCACGGCAACCGGCTGATTATGATGCATGAGGGGCAGATCATCTACGATGTATCAGGCGAAGAAAAA
>CANSYV010000324.1 GCA_947651335.1 uncultured Lachnospiraceae bacterium | reverse complement strand
TTTGGGCTTCTGCTCTGCCTCCTCTTCCACAGACTCCTCCTGCTCCATATCCTCCATATTGGTCATACTGACTGTCAGCTGCTCCAGATAACTCTCAAAGGCATCCTCATACATTTCCTCGGACAAAAAGTCCTGCCAGGAATATTCTGTCAGCTCTTCTATGGACACAGCCAGAACTTTTTCCAGATCCCCATACTTTTCTTCGAATTTGGGGTCCACCACCTGGTTGTACAGCTGATCAATCTTCTCAATCAGTTCCCGGCTGTCAGACGTCTGCGCACACTGATAGACCAGATCCATCCATCTTCTGGTCTTGGCATCCACCTTATAACTGCCCTGGAGGGCCTCCCGCAGCAGGGAGTATTTCAGTTTCCCCCAGGGGGAAGCCGCCATTTTCTCAAATCTGTCGTCAATAACCGCCTCAAAAGCTTTCTGGCGGATGGCCCTCACCCCGGGACGCTCCGCACAGATTCTCTCGCCCACTGCTTCTTCCATACACAGCTGGGCAATACTCACAAGAGGCCCTTCCTCTGCGTGGAGAAAAATCTTCTTCACCAGATAGAGCCCCAATGCCTCTTTATCGTAATACTTGGCAAATGCCCCCTGCTTCACACCGTCATACAGGGCAATCTCTTTTGCCCGGAGAAATGCCTCCACATCCGGCTTCATATCCAGAGTGTAGTCCCCGCTGACAGTCCAGAGCAGATTCTTAATCCTGTTTTCTAATTCCAGTTGGTTCTCATCCATAGACATTTTCCCTGGTCCAGCTCTCCGGTATCCGGGTCACCACCACGTCATCCACAATCTCTTTTTCAAAAACGTCAAAAGTCTTATTTGTCACGCCCATGCGCACGGCCTGCAGAGGTCCAAGCCCTGTCCGTATGGTTCCCATAGCAGCCAAAAGCCCTCTTAAATCCAGCGCTTTCGTGGATATTTCGCTATTGTCGGCTTTCAGCTGCAAATCCAGGAACAGACCTGCAAACTGCTCCACTGCCTCCGGCTTTGCTGTGGGATAGGAAGTTCGTATAATAAATTCCAGTGTGTCAGCCGTCTGGGGCGGCATGTCGATTACCAGGAACCTGGACACCAGCGCCTCATTCAGCTCTTTCGTTCCCGCATACCCATAGTTCATGGTACCGATGAACCGTGCGGCAGGGTGCAGGCCAATCTTATGATATCCGGGCACGTCAATGCTCCTTCTGTGGTCCAGTGTAGCGTGCAGCACAGACACGGCGTCGTTTTTCGCCATGTTAATCTCATCCAGAATGCCGAATCCACCGTACTGGGCACACTGGTAAATGCTGCCTTTGCGCAGCTTCACCTGATTGTCCACAAAAGTGTCTGTTCCAATGAGTTCCGCACTGCTTGTGTTTACGTGAAAGGATACATTATAGGCAGGCCGCCCAAATACATAGGCCAGATTTTCTGCCAGGATGTTCTTCCCGGTGGCCTTTGAGCCTGTCAGCAGGATATTTTCTCCTTCCAGCAGGCCGGCTATGGCCATTTCTAAAATATCCTTTCCATAGAAAGGCATCACAGGTCTGGTAATCCTGTCTGCCGCCTCCTCAGGTACTGGATATTTTTCCCGAAACTCACGGATTCCCTGAATCAATTCCGGATTTACCTGCTGTTCCTCCAAAAATCTAAAATCGTCCATCTTTTTCTCCCTAAGTTTTATGATAATTGATCCGTCCTTCAATTATCCGTATCATACCATAGCCTGCCCAGAGTTTCAAGTTCTACAGTTTCGTCTTCTTTTTCGAAGCATATACATATTTATAACGGGACTTTCCTGTCTGATAGACAATATGCTTTGCAGTCACTTTTTCACAGGCATTCACGTTCAGTTTCCCGGTGACATATTTTGCGTTTTTCCCTGTCCATTTACAGGAACGCACCCGGGCTTTCCAGCCTTTGGCTGTTTTGCCGGAAACAGCTTCCACGTAAAAGACTTTATTGCTGGTAATCACTGCGCCCAGACAATTGGAAGATACATGCACTGCTTTCCCGTTTACCACATTCAGCACATAGCATGCCTTAGGCTCAGGGGTTTTCGTATACGGCATGACCAGAAAACGCCTGCCGTAACGGCCCACCATGGACGCGTTGCTTCGCACTGTCTGCTTTGCAAAGGTTTTCGTATTCATGGCACATAAGTTTCTTTTTCCCGAAGCAGTCACTTTCTCATAGTATAATTTCCCCGCGTATACCAGCTTTATATATGCTTCCCCGGCAATCTGCGCCAGTTTTGTCCTGCTTCCTCCCTTTTTCTGGCGGTAAATCACTGTCTTACAGCTTGAAGAATCCTTGATAAAATCTGCCGAGTAGGTATAACTTCCGCTGATTACTTCTCCACCTGCCCCAATCTGCGGGATCTGCACGCTCACCTGGCAGACTGCCTTTTGTTCCCCGTCCGCCGCCTGAGCCGTAATCTCTGTTGTCCCGTCTGCCACCGCAGTTACTTTTCCCGTCTGGTCTACCAGCGCAGCCTTTTTATTGCTGCTGTTCCAGGTAATTGTCTGATTGTACGCGTCTGCAGGCAGCACTGCTGCTGACAGTTTCTTTACTTCCCCTATACTGGTCAGTTTCAGCTGCTGTTTGTTCAAAGATACGCCTGTTACTTTGACAGCCACTGTCACTTTACAGACAGAGCTCAGACTTCCATCTTCTGTGGACGCTGTAATATCTGCTGTGCCATTGCCCACTGCAGTTACTTTTCCGTTTTTGTCCACAGATGCCGTCTTCTCATTGCTGCTCTGCCAGCAGATTTTTTCATCCGCGGCGCTTATTGGTTCAATGGACGCCTTAATCGTCTCTGTCTGTCCAATCTCCTGCAGATTCATTTCACTGGGATTCAGGGAAATCTTCTGCACATTTGTGGACAGCTTGCGGATTTGAAAACGCTGTTCAGGGGCAGCTGTAAAAGAGTACAGGGCAAATGAACGGTTTTCTGAATCTGCTCCTGCCGGTGCCATCACAGAGTTTTTGCTGTTTTCCGGTTTCAGATAATAGCTGCTGTCATCCGCCCGGTAGAT
>CANSYV010000323.1 GCA_947651335.1 uncultured Lachnospiraceae bacterium | reverse complement strand
CGCAGTACTGGCAGAAATAGCGGGTACAGAATTCACTGGTATTTATGCAATGCTGGACTAGGAGGCTTATCCATGCGGAAAAACAGATTAGCTTCTGGGCTGTTGCTATTAACATCTGTCTTGTGTTTAGCGGGATGCAAAAATGTGGAGCCAGATCAGATGACAGTGGGCGGCCAGAATAAAGAAACTTTAGTTTCTGAGGAAAATATGGAAACGGAAAACTTACAAAATGTGCTGTTGACCAATGAGATCAGGGAATTAGAAAATGGGTTGTCTGCCGTAAAATACGAGGGGGATTATGCCTTTGATGCATTTCTCCTGGCCGGAGGCGCTTCTTCTGACAGGGAAGTAATCGGCTTTCTGGCGGAAAATCTGCTGTCCGGCATGAATATTGGATTTTCGCAGGAATCCTTCGGCTGCAGCACAATTTCCGTAAAGTCGGGAGATGGTGAGTTCCTGTTTGGCCGGAATTTTGACTGGGATAGCTGCAATGCTATGGTAATTGCCGCATATCCGGAAAATGGGTATGCATCCATTTCTACTGTAAACATGGATTTTGTCAGCCAGGGAGCAGGCGGCGGGATAACGGGGATGGCGCTTGGGATGGACCAGGTGAAAGTGCTTGCAGCTCTTTATGCGCCCCTTGACGGAATGAATGAAAAGGGGCTTGCAGTTTCCGTAAATATGATTCAGGACGGGGCTGATATCAGCCAGGATTCGGACAGGCCAGATATTACCACGACTACGGCTGTCAGGCTGCTGCTTGATCAGGCAGCAGATGTGGATGAGGCGCTTGCTCTGCTGGAACAGTATGATATGCACGCTTCAATGGGCATGATGGTCCATTTTGCCCTGGCTGACAATTCCGGCCGGAGTGTGGTTGTAGAATACATAGGGAATGAGATGGTGGTTACGGAGACGCCAGTGGTGACAAATTTTTATCTGGCAGAAGGGGAGAAACATGGTATTGGCACAAAACAGTCTCATGAACGCTATGAGATTTTAACGGGGCTTTTGGATGAATCCGAGAAAATGGATATGGCAGGTGTCCGTGATGCCCTTGACCGTGTGAGCAAAGACAACTTTGGAGAATTTGAATCGACAGAGTGGAGTATTGTTTTTAACCAGACAGACGGGCAGGCAGTCTATTACCACAGGGAGAATTATGGAAAAGGCTATGCATTTACCATTGAATGAGCAGGAGGAAATGTTATGAATTATGTGAAGGTTTTATGGGATTTATACAGACTGAAACAAAATGAAAAGAAATCATCTGCACAGATGAATGCGGTGCAGGATAAAAAACTGCGGCGGCTCCTCCATTTTGCATGGGAGCATTCAGAATATTATCGCCATGCGTTTGCAGAGGCCGGAATCACAAAAGATCAGATATCAAAACTCCCTTTGTCGGCTTTTCCATCCATTGATAAAGGGATTCTTATGGAACACTTTGATGAGCTGGTGACTGTACCTGGCTTGAAACAGGCAGAACTTCGAAAATTTGATGAAGAGGAAGGGATGGAGAATCAAACATTTCAGAACTGCCATGTGATTCATTCTTCAGGAAGCACAGGCGTCCCCGGATATTTTATCTATGATGAGCATGCATGGAACCAGATGCTGCTTGGGATTATCCGGGGTGCTTTATGGAATATGACAATGCCGCAGATTATAAAACTGCTGATTGGCAGGCCCAAAATTCTTTATATCGCGGCTACGGATGGACGGTATGGGGGAGCGATGGCTGTGGGGGATGGTATCCGGGGAGTTGGGGCGGGCCAGAAATATCTGGATATCAATACCCCGCTGGAGGAATGGGTAGAAATTACATCTGCCTTCCGGCCGGATATCATCATTGGGTATTCTTCGGCAATCAAGATTTTAGGGGAACTGGTGGAGCAGGGAAAAGTGCAGGTGGAGGTAAAGCGGGTGATTTCCTGCGGGGAGCCTCTTACCCTGGGCCTGCGCCGCTTTCTGGAAAAAGTTTTCCGGGCGCAGGTGGTGAATTTCTATGGGGCAAGTGAATCACTGGCTCTTGGTGTGGAGACAGGGCATGAGGAAGGCATGGTTTTATTTGACGACCTGAACCTGATCGAAGTGGAAAACGGCGTCATGTATCTGACTTCCCTTTATAATTTTGCGCAGCCGCTGATCCGCTATCGGATTTCCGACCACCTTGCATTAAAGGAACCTCTTGAGGGAAGTACGTTTACCAGGGCAGAAATTCTTCTGGGGCGTGATGAGGACATTCTCTGGTTTGAGGACCAAAAAGGCGGCAGAGATTTCCTGCATCCGCTGGCCGTGGAGGGTTTTTGTGTGGAAGGGCTGAAGGATTACCAGTTCCGTCAGATTGATAAGACCGCTTTTGAAATGCTGGCTGAAGTAACGGACTTTAACAGAAAGAAAGCTGTGCGGCTTGAAGTATTGGAAAAAATGAAAGGCATTTTGGCGGAGAAAAGACTGGCCCATGTGCAGTTTTATGTCCGTTTTGTAGATGAGATCATGCCGGACAGGAGTACGGGGAAAAAACCGCTCATTCTGGCGGGGGAGGCAGCTGTATGAGAGAGGCGCTGCTCGCAGGAAAGGATATCTGCAGGGAATTCCAGGGAAATACAGGGGGGATGGTTTTAAACCATATTACGCTGGATATTTACGCGGGGGATTTCACTGTTATCATGGGTTCCTCCGGCGCGGGGAAATCCACGCTTTTATATGCCCTCAGCGGTATGGATGAAATTACCGGAGGAGAAATCTGGTATAAGGGCAGAGAAATCAGCAGGTTTAAGGAAAAGCAGATGGCGGACTTACGTACCCATGAATTTGGCTTTGTGTTTCAGCAGACACATCTGGTCAGCAATCTGACATTGTATGAAAATGTTGTGGTGGCAGGATACCTAGGCGCTGGCCGGAAAGCAAAAGAAGTGGAGCAAAGGGCAGATGAACTTCTTTGCCAGATGGGGGTGGAAAAAGCAAAAGGCCGGCTGCCTTCGGAAGTTTCCGGAGGGGAAGCGCAGAGGGCCGCTGTTGCCAGGGCTGTGATTAACC
>CANSYV010000322.1 GCA_947651335.1 uncultured Lachnospiraceae bacterium | reverse complement strand
GACAGACCGGTATAACGTCGGTTCTGATAGTTATTATCCACCATCTCCAAACACACGTTCTTTTTCGTTATTATAGAACATATGTTTGTTGTTGTCAACAAAAAAAGAACAGATACACCCGCAGCCATACGGACACATCTGTTCTTTCTCTCAAGCCAGTATTTCATTTAAAGTGGCAATCAGATTATCAATATCAATGGGTTTGGCAATATGCCCATTCATCCCACAGTTAATAGCCTTTTGTTTATCTTCTTCAAAGGCATTGGCAGTCATAGCCAGAATAGGTATGGAGGCCAGCTCCTTATTTTCCAGATTGCGGATCACTCTGACAGCCTCGTAGCCGTTCATCACGGGCATCTGAACATCCATCAGAATCAGCTGGTAGTAACCCGGCTTGGATTGATTCAGCATATCCACTGCCGCCTGGCCATTTTCAGCAACCTCTGTGGTAAAGCCTGCATCCCCCAGAATTTCCACAGCAATCTCCTGATTCAATTCATTATCTTCAGCCAGCAGGATACGCCCGGTCTGTATCCTGGGAGGTCTGTTCTGGATGTTCCTCTCTTCTTCCGTATCTGTGTTCACAATGGTATACAGACACTGCCTCAGCTCCGACATAAACAAAGGTTTGCTGCAAAACGCCGTGACACCGGCTTCCTTTGCCTCTTCTTCAATATCTGTCCAGTCATATGCCGTCAGAACGATAATCGGCACATCCCCGCCCATCTCTTTTCTTACCTGGCGGGTGACTTCCACCCCGTTCATATCCGGAAGCATCCAGTCAATAATGTATACACAGTAATCGTCTCCCCGCATGGCCGCCTGGCGGGTGCGCAGCACCGCTTCTTTTCCGGATAATGTCCACTCCGCCCGCATGCCGATCTGCTGAAGCATATACGATACGGTATCACAGGTATTGAAATCATCATCCACCACCAGAGCCCTGCAGTTCTTCAGCTCAGGAATATCATGGGGCTCCTTCGCATCCAGGTTCAGCCTGAATATAAAGGAAACACTGAATTCTGTCCCCACCCCCTGCTCGCTTTTCACCTCTATAGTGCCGTTCATCATATCCACAATATTTTTTGTAATCGCCATGCCAAGTCCGGTCCCCTGGATGCCGCTGATTGTGGTGTTATTCTCTCTCTCGAAAGGTTCAAAAATGTGAGATACAAATTCCTCACTCATACCAATACCGGTATCTTTGATGTGAAACTCGTATTTCGCGTAACCGGAAGGCGCCCCGGCCTTCTGCGCAATCCGCACACTGATAATGCCCCCGGCACCTGTATATTTCACAGCATTGCTGAGGAGATTCAAAAGCACCTGGTTCAGCCGCAGTTTATCGCAGTAAATCTCCTCATCCATTACATCCACAGTATCAATATACAATTCCAGCTGTTTTGCATGAATATCCGCCTGCACAATATTGCGCAGTCCGTGGAGAATATCCGGCAGACAGCAGGGCTTCTCCTCCAGATGTATCTTTCCGCTTTCTATCCGGCTCATGTCCAGCACATCATTGATCAGGCTCAGCAGATGATTGCCGGACGTCATAATCTTCTTCAGGTATTCCTTTACCTGGTCCTTCTGGTCAATGTGGGTGGTAGCCAGCGCTGTGAATCCCACAATGGCATTCATGGGTGTCCGGATATCATGGGACATATTGGACAGGAAAGTGCTCTTGGCCTTATTCGCCCTGTTTGCCTGCAGAAGAGCATCCTGCAGGAGATTTTTCTGCTCAATTTCCTTGCGCATTTCCTCATCCACACTGCGGAATCCCATAACAATACCATAGTTATCCCCCCAGTTTCCCGCACGGGCTGCCTTCACCTGATAATATTTTATCTCGCCATCCTGAATGATCCGGTAATTCACCGAATAAAGCGGCCTCTGCGTCAGTTCTTTTTGAATCCGCGGGGCAGACCATTCCTGGCGGAGCATCTCCCTGTCATCACTGTATACAAACTGCTGGATGTAGAGCCCCATACTCTCCTCCAGCGAAATCTCACCTTCAAATATGGAGCCAAACATACCGCTTTCGTCTTCACGGACCGCCCGCCCCCTGCCTGTCCACAGGTCCACAAAACAGACAAGACTGTACTCCCTGCTCAGTGCCTGAATCATTTCCATATGGCGTCTTTCGTTTTCTTTTTCCTGCTGCTTCTGAGCCGTACAGTCCAGAAGGAATCTCTGATAGAACAGCTCCCCGTCTTCTTCCACCAGCTTCACATTTCCCGTTACATGAAGAATCTTCCCGCTTTTGTGGCATACCCGGTATTCTACACTGACGCTGTCCCCTTCCTCTTTCAGACTTTTAATCCTTCTGCGCAGTTCCTCCTTGTCTTCCTCCACAACAGACTCCGCTACCATATCAAACCCCAGTGCAGCCAGTTCCTCCATAGACTCATATCCCAGTATATTCAATGCCGCCCTGTTGACGCTGAGAATCTGCTTCCCGTCCAGGGTATGGGTCATCACCCCGCAGTCCATGGTGGTGAAAATCATCTCCAGCGTATGATTTTTCTGAATAATCTCTTTCTCATAGGCACGCTCCTGGGTCACATCAACGGCAACCCCCACAGTTCCCATGACACTTCCATCCAGATCATACAGCGGCGATTTATAGGTGGTGAGCAGTTTCGTACCCTCCCCTGTCTTCACCACTTCCTCAGACACACAGGTTTCCCTCCTGGTCATAACAATGCGCTCTGACTCTATACAGGCCGGGTCATCTTCTTCCACGTCCCAGATATATGCATGGCGCTGTCCCTCCACCTGCTGTTTCGTCTTATTGACAGTTTCACAGAAACTGTCATTGACTTTCTCGTGTACGCCGTCCTTATCCTTATACCAGATCAGATTGGGGCTGTTATTGATGGTGGCATCCAGGTACTGTTCCGCCAGCCATGCATCCTTTTCTCTTTTATATGTCTGCCTCCATCTCAGCAGCCGGAATCTGATCTCCCTGTCAGACAGGGGCAGTGTCCAGATATCCTTCACTTCCTCCAGCTCATCCCCCAGCACTTCATCCATAATCAACAAAGAGCACTCGCTCGTATTCATCACTTT
>CANSYV010000321.1 GCA_947651335.1 uncultured Lachnospiraceae bacterium | reverse complement strand
AAAAGTATTTTTGTATTCATTGGAGGGGATTCCAATGAATAACTATAGTATTGCCTGGAATACAGGAATTATACAAAAAAATGTAAATGTTTTTATAAGGAGTGTATGTGAGCAATGCGCTATGAAATCAAAGGTGAGACTCTGCCGGTGGTGATCTGTTATCTGGAGGCAGGTGAGACAATGATTACCCAGGGCGGAGGGATGGCATGGATGTCCCCCAATCTGCAGATGGAGACCACTTCCGGGGGAGGGATTGGGAAGGCGTTCGGCAGAATGCTGTCAGGAGATTCCATGTTTTTAAACCGCTACACCGCGCGGGGCGGAAACGGAATGATTGCGTTTGCCTCCAGTTTTCCCGGATCTGTGAAACCATTTACGGTGAGTCCCGGACAGGAATATATTCTGCAGAAAAGCGCGTTTCTGGCCAGTGAGGCAGGGGTGGATTTAGATATCCATATTCAGAAAAGGTTCAGTTCCGGGCTGTTCGGCGGCGAGGGCTTTATCATGCAGAGAGTCAGCGGAAGCGGAGTTGTTTTTGCCGAATTTGACGGTCATGTGGTGGAATACCAGCTGCAGGCCGGACAGCAGATTGTGATAGATACCGGGCATCTGGCGGCTATGTCTGCATCTTGTACCATGGAGATTCAGACAGTCCCGGGGCTGAAAAATAAATTTTTAGGCGGCGAAGGGCTTTTCAATACACTGGTGAGCGGCCCGGGGAATGTATGGCTGCAGACCATGCCCATCAGCAATGTGGCAAAAGCACTCCAGCCGTTTCTGCCGTCTTCTTCCTAATTTAGGTTAGAAAAAGTGTCAGGGGCATCTGTGTGGATGCCCCTTTTCCCTGTGTTTAAAAATTACGGATAGTTTTGCATTATTATGGTATGATAAAAAAGACTATAGAGATATATGGAGGTGTCTGCCCATGCAGCATTCTTACAGTAATCATTTGATCAATGAAAAATCCCCTTATCTGCTTTCCCATGCCCACAATCCCGTGGAATGGTATCCCTGGTGTCCGGAGGCGTTTCAAAAAGCCCGGGAGGAGAATAAACCGGTTTTTCTCAGCATTGGCTATTCTACCTGCCACTGGTGCCATGTGATGGAGCGGGAATCTTTTGAAAATGAGGAGACGGCCCGGATTCTCAACCGTTATTTTGTCAGTATCAAAGTGGACAGGGAGGAAAGGCCGGATATTGACTCTGTATATATGGCAGTGTGTCAGGCCGTGAACCGTTCGGGAGGATGGCCCCTCACCGTTTTGATGACGCCTGAGCAGCAGCCCTTTTTTGTGGCCACTTATCTGCCCAGGGAGAGCCGGGGCCAGCAGCCCGGGCTTCTTCAGGTGCTCAGTGAAATCGCCCAGTTATGGGAGCGGGAGCCGGATAAGCTCCGCAAATCCGGGGCTGCTGTGTGCGCGTATATTTCCGGAGACAGCGCAGAAGATGACAGCGGCGCTTTTGAGCCGGACAAGGGAGAAAATCAGAGTGCATGGCCGGATAAAGTATTATTCCGCGAGGCGGCGGTGGCTTTTCTGAGGTCTTTTGACCAGGAATACGGCGGATTCGGACAGGCGCCGAAATTTCCCACTCCCCATAATTTATTGTTTCTGCTCCATTACAGCCGTCTGGAGAAAGATAAAACGCTGGAATATATAGCGGCGCAGACCCTTTTTTCCATGATGCGGGGCGGAATCTTCGACCATGTGGGCGGCGGCTTTTCCCGCTATTCCACTGACAGGCAGTGGCTGGTTCCCCATTTTGAGAAAATGCTTTATGATAACGCGCTGCTGGCAATGGCTTATCTAAAATGCTGGGAGCAGACAGGAGCTTTCTGGAGCCGCTGGACGGCAGAGCGGATTTTTACCTATGTGTTTCGGGAGCTGACAGGAGAGGAAGGGGGATTTTTCTGCGGCCAGGATGCGGACAGTGAGGGGGTGGAAGGCAGATACTATGTCTTCTCTTTGGATGAGGTGTGCCGTGTGCTGGGGCAGGACGCAGGAGAGGCTTTTGGCAGGCGCTATGATATTACGAAAAGAGGGAATTTTGAGAAGATGAATATTCCCAATCTGCTGGGAGACGAGAAACCGTGGATTCCCGATGAAGAGACTGCCAGGGACTGCGAAAAACTGTATCAGTACCGCAAAGACAGATATCCCCTCCACAGAGACGATAAAGTGCTCACATCCTGGAGCAGCCTGATGGCGGCGGCCTGCGCCAAGGGAGCCAGGGCAGCGTTTGTCATGGAAAAGCAGGCGGGAGAAGCCGGCACCCATATAGATTCTGTGTGGAGCCAGTGTCTGCCCATGGCTGAGAGAAGCCTGGAATTTATCCGCAGGCATCTTGTGGATGAGAGAGGGCGCCTGCATGTGAGATACCGGGATGGGGAAGCGGCCTTTGACGGGCATTTGGATGATTATGCATTTTACGCCCTGGCCCTGCTTCAGATGTACCGCACTGTATTTGATGTGTCTTATCTGGAAGAAGCTGTCCGGGCGGCAGAAATCATGGTGGAATATTTCTTTGACCACAAAAAGGGCGGTTTTTACCTCTATGCCTCTGACTCAGAACAGCTGATTGCCAGGCCCAAGGACACCTGGGACGGCGCCATGCCGTCAGGAAATTCGGCGGCGGCCCATGTGCTGTGTGCCCTGGCAGCTCTGACAGCACAGGAAAAGTGGATTCAGCTTCGTGACCGGCAGCTGTCTTTTCTGGCTGGAGAGACAAAAAGTTATCCGGCAGGTTACAGTTTTTCCCTTCTGGCTATGAGTGAGGTTCTCTATCCTTCCAGAGAGCTCATCTGTGTAATTCCTGAGGCATGTGTGGAATCAGTCATCCGCGGCCTGGCGGATTTCCCGGACAGGGGCCTGCATATTCTGGTGAAAACACCGAAGAATGCCGGCTGCCTGGAGCGGATTGCTCCGTTCACAAAGAATTATCCGCTGACTGAAAATCCCAAATATTATCTGTGTGAAAACGGAAGCTGCCAAAAACCACAGGAATCACTGGAGGATGTCCTGAAATTAGGAAAAAGATGGAAGCACAGGGCAGGAAGGACGAAGAATGACAGGAAAAGAATCA
>CANSYV010000320.1 GCA_947651335.1 uncultured Lachnospiraceae bacterium | reverse complement strand
ATTTCAGAAATCCTTCATATTCCCCACAAGACGGTCTGTCGCCATATAGTCCGAACCTGAATAAAATAGAAGGACTCTGAGGCTGGATGAAAGATTCCGTAATCAATAATGTATTTTTCATTTCTTCAGGGAAATCAGGGAGGCAGTACAAAAATTTATCAATCGGGTAAATACTATTCCTATGGAGGTCATTAAGCGCTTATGTTTGCTGCCAAAAATTTATCACTTTATATATAGTAGCTTTCTGTCTTAATCTTCATAATGCCCTTTACAAGAAACAATCTCCATCACATCACCACTAATCCGGTATACCAGCCTATTTACATCATCAATTCTCCGACTCCAGAACCCTCTCATGTCTCCCTTCAATGGCTCTGGTTTTCCGATACCATCAAAATTTTCTCTTTCAATATCTTTCAGCAGCATATTAATACGCTTTAATGCTTTTTTGTCCTGCATCTGCCAGTAAATGTAATCCTCCCATGCCTCATCAAACCAAATTTTCTTCATTCGTCTGCCTCAATAATATCGTGCTCTACACCTTTTCCAGCATTGAGAGCTTCCATACCTCTACGCAAATGTGCCATGTTGCTTTCTGAATAAAATGGATCAATAGATACATCAAACGGAATTCTTTTTTCCCTGGTCATTTTTTTTGCAAATATAGTAATTGCAGTAGTCATGTTCATTCCAAGTTCCTGGCAGGTCTGCTCCATGTTCTTCTTTAATTCTTCATCCATACGGATATTTAGCAATGTCTGCGCCATAATAATACTCCCTTCTCTATTTTTACTAGATATTATCATACAGTAAAGATAAAATCAATACATCGTCTTTACATCACGGGCCTTCAGCTAAAAAAGACAGCACGGCAATACAAGTCTGATCTTAATAAGACAGCCGCCGGTTCCAGACTGCCAGACCCAGACCCACGGTGTCAAACAGCATGGAGATCAGGCTTGTACTCAGCAGCAATATGCCCAAAAAGATCACAATGCCTGCGCAGAGGGCCAGAATCATCTGCGGCGGAGCCATACGTCCAGACAGAGCACTGCATGTGAAACGCCCGATCAATATGGTGATCCACAGCAGAGAGGTGAGCAGCTGGGCAGAGTCGTCTCCGGCGGCGCCGGAATCAATATAATAGGTAACAATCCAGCCCATAACGGAGGCTTCCACGCACAGGTAGAAAAACATAATGGCCAGGGAGGACAAAAAACGCCGTTCTTTCAGAAAACCAAAGGCACTTTCCTTTCCCTCAGGTCTGGCGCAGGGGATGCTGTCCATTTTCATGAAAAGTGAAGTCACCATTGAAACTACGCCCAGGCCGATGACAACCCAGACTGCCGTGTGCCAGCCTTCATTACCCCTCCGGGTAACCCACAGGACCAGAAACGGAGCCAGAACCGCGCCGATAGCGAAAAAACCATGGAGCATATTCAGCAAAGCGGCGGAGCCGCCGGACAGTGTGATGGCGAAGCCTGCGAAGGGCTCGGATTATATGCTTTTGATCCCGGATAAGATATTGGCTTTCGCCGCTGTAAATAATGCTGATTTCCACATGATTTCCGTGGGAGTGAAGGAGACGTGGATAGTAGCTGATTTCTGGTGTGATTTTTCCCATGTAGCAGAGCCTTGGCTCGGTTTCAGAGTAAAAACGCAGAGGCGGATGCTCTTTTACAAAATGTTGAATCATAAGTTCCTCTATATAAAAATCATTCCCTTGAGATCAGGCAAGGAGTTCCCGGGCATTTTTCCAGAAAATCTGCTCTCGTTCCTCATCTTCCAGTGGAAGGGCACGAAGCACAGACACTGCTTCTGCCTGGTCTGTCCATGGGGTATCCGTGCCAAACAGAATCCGGCGGGCCCCGTGATTTTTGATCATGCGGCAGAGCTGTTCCCTGTCCATATGGCAGATGGAGTATGCGGTATCCAGATAGACATCCTGTCCCACCAGCAGTTCCTCCGATTGATCATAGAACTCGTTGCATCCCATGTGGGCCAGAATCAGTTTCTGCGGCTTCACTTCGTCCAGTACCCGGCGGACGCGCTCAGGTGTGCAGTGCACCTTCTTGGGAGAATAGGGGTCGTACCCGGCATGGGTGATTGTAAACAGGCCAAGCTCAGAGGCCTTGTCCAAAATACGCATATAGCGGATATCATCAAAATATACACCCTGATAATCCGGATGTATTTTAATCCCTTTGAAACCCATTTGCTGGATCAATGCGAGCTTTTCTTTATAATCAGGCATATCCGGGTGGATTCCCGCAATGGAAAAAAGACGGGGCCCGTCCGAAGAGAAGTCCCGCTCATTGATGGACTGGGCAAAACGGATAATGGAATCAAACTGCTTTACATTGGTGACAGTGGGCAGAATCACGCTGGTGTGGACTCCCGCTCTGGCCATAGACTTCAGCAGGCTGTCAGCAGTGCCATTGGTGCTGGGGGCGATATGTATCACATCAGCCAGTTTTGGGATTGCCTTTTCTGCTACTTTTTGGGGGAAAATGTGAGTGTGAAAATCAATGATCATAGTTGTAATTGTCCTTTTTTACATTTAGTATACTGGAAGCAGGCGGAAATATCAATAGAGCTGTTGGGCATTTGCGGGAAGTCTTTAAAAGTGACTTGTGAATGCTGGTGGAGAAATTGAATGTAACAAATGAATTTAAGTGGAGGTGAAGCTGAATGGAGGATTTTAGATAAGATTATTGTGGAGAAAATTACTTCAAGGACACATGTCAAAAAAAGCGAATCATCTGCAAGTAGCGCATTCCATCAGAATTAGAGTAACGTTCACCAAAGATCTTATAATGGTTTTTATCTATGTAGAAATTTTTTAAATGCTGGTTATCTTCACAATCTAAGTAAATAATACCGCCGCCAATGCGCCGCTGAATATCTTCCATAATATTATTAGCATATCCAATTAGAGTGTCTCCAGTAATACGTCTGCCATGATCTATACCATAATTTTTCCCGATCTGAGCAAGAAGGAATGCTGAAGCACTATAGGAATTGGTATCAATATCAAGCTTTGCATGGGAGAAAGAATAAGAGAGAAATCGTTGTATAAACGGAGTGAC
>CANSYV010000319.1 GCA_947651335.1 uncultured Lachnospiraceae bacterium | reverse complement strand
TATTATCATAACTCTTTTCTTCCAGGATTTCAACTAAATCTTCAAATTTGTTGTAATTAAATGTCGTTTGGGAAACTGTACACATTTTTTCGTGCAATTTTCCCATAAAATCCTCCAATTCTTTCCTGTTCGATACCACTGACGCGCCGCAGCCGCCGCTGCACCACCCGCAGATCCCCTCTACCTCCGGATGGCTTTTATCTCCAAAAATAAGAATTTCTCTTCCGCTGCCGCTTTCCCTTTCCACGATCCGGTGGATCTTCAGCACAAAAGGACAGGTCACATCTTCACAGGAAAGCCCCAGAGCCTCAATTTTTTTATAGACCTCCCGTCCCACTCCATGGGAGCGGATGACCACCACGGAACCTTTTTCCAGATTTTCCAGTTCCTGGAGTCCCCCAAGGGCATGGACTCCTTTTTTCTCCAGGTCTTCCACTACCACTTCATTGTGGATCACCGGTCCTAAGGTGTAGATTATCCCCTCTTTCTTTTCCGCCAGTTCATAGACCCTGTCTACTGCCCTCTTTACCCCAAAGCAGAAACCCGCTGTCCTGGCCACCTTTACCTTCATCTTAGTCCATTCTCTCTTTTCTTATAAATATCTAAGATTCTCTGTACCACCTGATCGATGGTCATTTCAGAAGAATCCACCAGCACCGCGTCTTCTGCCTGAATTAGGGGGGAAATCTCTCTGTTCTTATCCTGGTCGTCCCTTTTCTTGATATCTTTCTCGATTTCTTCCAGGGAAGGGTCCAGACCTTTTTCTTCCAGCTGATGATACCTGCGCAGAGCGCGGGTCTTCACTGAGGCTGTCAGATAAATCTTCACCTCCGCCTCTGGCAGGACCTGGCTTCCGATATCACGGCCATCCATCACCACATCTTCCTCACTGGCCAGCTTCTTCTGCAGGGCTGTGAGCTTTTCCCTGACTTTCCGGTGGGGCGCGCTGGCAGAGGCCATATTCCCCACTTCCTCTGACCGGAGAAAGCCTGTCACATTTTCTCCGTTAAGCAGGACCTGCTGCTCGCCGTTTTCATAAGAGATGGTGATGTCCGCTGACTGACAGGCTTCTTCAATTTTGGCAGTATCCTCTGCAGGGATCCCCTGGCGAATCAGATACAATGCCATGGCGCGGTACATGGCGCCGGTATCCACATAAATAAAGGACAGTTCCGCGGCCAGCCTTTTGGCAATGGTGCTCTTCCCGGCCCCCGCAGGCCCGTCTATGGCAATATTCGTTGTCATACAAATCTCCTCAATTCAATTTTGAAACGTCCATTTCAGAATCAAAGTCTGGAAACCAAATAAAGGGCAGATTCAGAACAATCCTGAGCCCCCATTTCAGAATCAGAGTCTGGCAGAATAAACAAACAGGACGCGAATTTAAAACGGTTTTGAGCGGCCTTTTACTTTAAAAGTCCCGGACAGCGGCAGAGCGAATGGGCAAGCTTGCTTGGCCAGGCGTTCTGACATTGGACGGGCTGACCCGTATAAGCAAGTAGGGCGATAGCCCGGATTGCGAATGCGGGGGCAGCTGTGGGAGTGCCAAAGGCACGGAACAGCTGACTTTTATCCGTGACCTCTGAAAAAGACTCGTGAACCTGAAAAAGTCATGCGTTTCCCGCGGCCCAGGCTGTTGACCATGCAATCTGCAGGTTATAGCCTCCGGTCACCGCGTCCAGATCCAGCACTTCGCCGATAAAGTAGAGGCCGGAGACTTTTTTTGATTCCATAGTGGAAGGCTTGATTTCCCCAATGGATACCCCTCCTTTTGTGATGATCGCTTCCTTGAAACCTGCTGTTCCCATAATGGTCATGGGAAATGCCTTGGTAAGCTCTAAAAGCTTCCGGCGTTCCTGCCGGCTGACGGTGCTGACGGTCTTGCCCGGGGCAATGCCGCTTAAGCTTATGATCACTGGAGTGAGGGAGGCTGGATAAAGTGCGCTGATCACATTTTTCAGCTGTTTCTGGGGGCTTTTCTCAAATTCCCGCAGGATCCGGGCATCCAGCTGTTCCTCCGTCAAGGCAGGCTTCAGGTCAATCCGTCCTGTCAAAGGCCTTTCCTTCAGCCGTCTCCCGATTGCCGCGCTGGCAGACAGCGCCACCGGACCACTGATTCCCTGGTGGGTGAACAAAAGTTCCCCGAATTCCTGGTACAGACATTTCTCTTCTTCCCAGAGGGAAAAACGGATATTCCGAAGAGACAGCCCCTGGAGATGCCGCACATAGCCCTCCTGCACCAGAAAAGGCGCCAGAGAAGGTACAGGCTGTACCACCTTATGTCCCACGGCCCTGGCAAAGCGATATCCGCTTCCATCCGCGCCTGTACTGGGATAGGACATCCCTCCGGTGGCCACCACCACTCTCTGTCCTTTCACCACAGCGCCACTTTCCAGCAGGATCCCCTGGACACAGCCTTCCTCCGGATGCACAAGAAGTTTTTCTGTCCGGCTTTTCAGATGGATCTTCACTTCCAGTTCCCTCATTCTGGTCTCCAGGGCCCTGATCACATCGGAGGATTTATCGGACCGGGGAAATACCCTTCCCCCCCGCTCTACTTTAAGAGGCACCCCCAGCCCCTCAAAAAACTCCATGGTCTGGCGGTTATCGAACCGGTTAAAGGCGCTGTAGAGGAACTTGGGGTTGGAGACCACCGCCCCCAGCAGTTCTTCCACGCTTTCACAGGCATTGGTAAGATTACAGCGTCCTTTTCCTGTGATATACAGCTTTTTCCCCAGCTTTTCATTCTGCTCGAATAGGTGGACCTGATAGCCCCGCTGGGCCAGAGCAATTGCTGCCAGCATCCCGGAGGCCCCTCCTCCGATTATCAATACTTTCTCATCCATCACTAGACCGGATAGGCTCCGTTTTCTGTGTCTGCAATGGATGCGTCCACCTTTTTCTTCTGTGCCTCCCGGTACTGGAAGAATTCCTTGGCCACCTGGGGGAACAGAGCATAGGTCAGCACGTCTTCATCCTGCTCTTTGTAGGCTTCGATTTCCTTTTCCAAGGTCTCAAGCTCCGCCGGGATCAGGTCTGCGTAACGGCAGGTAATAGGCTCTGTATCTCCGATACATTTCTTCTGGACT
>CANSYV010000318.1 GCA_947651335.1 uncultured Lachnospiraceae bacterium | reverse complement strand
GGGTGCGGCATGGGTTTTGCAATATGTATGACCGATAAATACTGCAGTATATGTGAGACGGCAGGAGACCGCCACAGAATGTTTTATCAGCGGTTTGAGCTGTACAGGAAACTGATACACCTTTTCCAGGGAGCGTGAATGGGGATTAAACCTGTTCTAACAGGGTGTTTTTCAGAGTGTGCAGCCGGGGTGTTGTGTATTCCTCCGAAAATCCATAGATATTGGAAAGGGTGTATAGGATTCCCCGTGTAATCATATTTGCCATAGCAATCACAGTGGACAGCCGGGTGGTCTGAAGTGCCAGATGTTCCATCCATCCGGAGGCATTGACAATACCGGTGATGGCAATGTGGCCCACAGGCGGCAGCTGTTTTTGAACACCTGCACCTGGGTGGAGCGCACCGTTGGCAACGGTGACGAAACCCAGGTGTTTTTTTGTGCCCAGAGAGGCGTCAATGGCCACGTATAGCCCGTTGGGGTGCTGCCGGGTTATGTGATCCATGGCTTCTGTCAGGTTCAATGCGTGAATGGGGTGGCTGAGTGTGCCATATATCTGCCCGTGGATCATGGGGCATCCTGACAGACAGTAGCCCACATATGGCCCCAGGCTGTCCCCTGTGATACGGTCTGTGCCGATACAGATAAATATCAGTTCTTTCCAGGTGCCTTCATGGCTTTTGATACATTTTTCCAGTGAAGTCCCCAGCATTTCATGTGAATCCTTTTGGCGGGTGTTGATGTAGAAAGTCATGGGCCTCCCTCCTTTACAAGCGTGTCTATGTTTCATCATATCCAATTTCTGAGAAATTATTCGTCTTTGCGGTTATTGCGGTTTATGTCGAAGCCGGTCATACAATATTTGTAATCCCATCCTATAAAATGATAAATTCCGCATCCCAGGTATGTTAGGCTTTTCCCGAAGGGGTGATGAGATGATAGAAGTAGTATACAAAGAGGAAAAGAAAGAAGCGGTGGGGAACGAAAGCTTTTTCCAGCTGCCGAAAAATATCCGTCAGATTGGAGAAATCAGCGCTGCTTATAAAATATATATGGAAGACTATGTCCATACATTTATGGCGCGGATTGCCGGGCAGGAATCAGAAGTCCGGGTGGGACTGCTCCTGGGCAAATCCAATTGGATGGACGGCGTTACTTATATTTTTATAAGGAGTGCTCTTTTGATGGAAAATATGGAGGCATCTCTGGAACATATTTCATTCACTGACGAAATATGGCAGCAGGCGGAGGCGGAAACCCAACGCTGTTTTTTGGGACAGCAGGTAGTGGGATGGTTTTTTGTCATGCCGGAGTGCCCTATGGAGCTGACTGATATGCTTTACCGCACCCATCTCAATTATTTTGGCGGAAATGATAAGCTGTTGTATATGATGGAACCCCTGGAAAAAGAGGAGGTTTTTTTCCATTATGAAAATGGGTGTATGAGCAGACAGAAAGGATTTTATCTCTATTATGATAAAAATACACCCATGCAGGAGTACATGATCCGGATGAATAAAAACATTCCCATAGAGAAAAAGGAAGAAGTGAAAGACAAAGCGGTTCAGGATTTCCGCAAAATCATATCAGGAAAGCCTGTAAAAGAGACTCCGGAGAAAAGCGGGGGATTTTCCCTGCTCCATGCAGTTGGGACATGTGTGGTGATCGGGGCTGTTGCCGTGGGAATTACTTATCTGAACAATGCACAGGAAACACAGGAGACTTCAGTAAAAACCCAGCAGACTGTGCTTCATGAGGAAGAGGCAAAAGACAGGGAGGCAGAGCAGATATCAGAGAATCTGACCGACACGTATGATTTCCAGGAAGAGGCCAAAGAGACAGAAATACCGGAGGAAACAAAAAACACACTGCCAGAGCAGACTCCTCCTTTGGAAGTAACAAAAACAGCTGATGTGCAGGAGGAACAGGCTCAGGATACCGCTTCACAGAGCCAGGAGGTGACGGCTCAGGGTTCCTATGTGGTTCAGCGGGGCGATACCCTGTCCAGCATCAGCAAGCGGGTATACGGAAGCGCAGGACAGATTAATAATATCTGTAAATTAAATAATCTGAACATCAATGATATTATTTATCCGGGACAAATAATTTTACTACCTTAAAAGAGTATGCTATAATAGGCGCATGAGCGTGTTTGAAAAGAGCTTCTTCGGACACGCTTCGCTGAAATTCCACAAAGATGCAGTCGGAAGATAAGGGGAGCGAAATGTTAAACGCAATAAGAAAACGAATGAGAAGAGCCCGGCGCAGAACAGGCAAAAGGAGCGCAAGACCCAGAAGGCGGCAGAAAAGAATCCTGCAGCTGGCTATGGTTTCGGCTCTTTTGGCGATTGTTGGGCTGGGCGTTTATGTGTATGAGAGCAATAAGACTTACAGCAGCTACAAAGTACTCAATACCAGTGAGCGGGAAGAAAATGTATCTACTCAATACCTGGAAGTGGAGGGAAATCTGTTTACTTACAGCAAGGAGGGAGCATCCCTGCAAGACGTGAAAGGAAACGTATTTTGGACTGTTCCCTATGAGATGCAGAGTCCCATTGTGGATGCGTGTGATTCTACCATTGTGGCAGCTGACCAGGGTGGAACCACTATGGTCCTTTTTAACAGAGAAGGAGAAATGGGGTCTGCGCAGACTGAGAAAAACATTGTAAAAGTATGCGTGGCAAAACAGGGTGTTGTGGCTGTGATTCTGGATGATGGCAGTGACACATGGATTAATTTTTACGATTCCAAGGGAAATCTGATTGCTGAGAACCAGGCGCGCATTGATGAGCCGGGGTACCCGCTGGATATTGCGGTGTCGGAAGACGGGCAGTTGATTATGGTAACCTATCAGTTCATTGACGGGGCCGAAATCGCCAGCTATGTAGCGTTTTATAATTTTGGAACAGCCGGCCAGGGCCGTATTGATAATATTGTAAGCGGCTATCAATACAATGGAGTGGTGATTCCCCAGACCGTTTATCTGAATTCATCCACGGCTGTGGCTTTCCGCGATGATGGATTCAGTATTTATAAAGGAAAACAGCAAACAGAACAAAAGTCAGATGAGGAAGAAACATGAAAAATTTTATAAA
>CANSYV010000317.1 GCA_947651335.1 uncultured Lachnospiraceae bacterium | reverse complement strand
ATGTGAATTACTATCTGCGCGCGGGCGGAAAGTTTGTCTCAGTTTCTGCTCACATTGATCAATGATATTCTAGATATGTCGAGAATCGAAAGTGGGAAAATGGAGCAGAAACTGAGACAAACTTTCCGCCCGCTCCAGATAGTAACTGGTCTGTTTTGGGTCATTTACATGTACTTTCGCTAAACTGAGCATTCCCAAAATTCCATTCATCGGGGTTCGGATCTCATGAGACATTTTAGATAAAAAGTCTGTCTTTGCCTGGCTCTCCTGATACGCCTGCTCCAGCTGCTCTTTTAATGCACTGCGGATTTTGTAGTCTTGTGTGTTGTCCCCAAATGCTGCCAGATAACAGATATTTTCTTCATCTGGCTGAATGACTGCATATCCATGTGCCATACTGTCATTCCCCATAGCTTTATAGGCAAACTCCAGCTTTAATGGGATGTGCAAATGCAGGATTTTGATGTGTGCCGTGTAATTGGAGATGAACTGCGTCTGACACAGGTTATTATCAATTTTATTTCCAATGCGGTTAAATTCACACCCCCAGGGGGAGCAGTTACCGTTACTTTTCGGCAGATGCATAAAATAGATGGAAAACTCCATTTGATGATCAGGGTACGAGATACTGGTAAAGGAATTAAATCTGATTTTATCAGCCGTATCTTCCGGCCTTTTGAGCAGGAGGATGCATCCACTGCCCACCACTATGGGGGCAGTGGTCTGGGCATGGCAATTGCTGATAATATTGTAAAATTGATGCAGGGTGAGATTATTGTAGAGAGTGAAGAGGGGAAAGGAACGGAGTTTGTTGTATATGTGAGTCTTCCTATTGCGGAGGGAGATCAGACTGTACCAGAATCCTGGAAAGATGATAGAACAGCAGATGAAGGAGTAGATAAAAAGAAAGAAGTTGAAGAATTTACGTTAGACGGTATTCGGATTCTGCTTGCGGAAGATAATGATGTGAATGCAGAAATTGCTATGGAGATTATGGAGATGGAGGGCGCTTTGATTGAGAGAGCCTGCGATGGTCTGGAAGCAGTACGCATGTTTGCGGAAAGTCCTATCAACGGATATGACGCCATTCTTATGGATATTCAGATGCCAAACATGAATGGCTGGGAGGCGGCGGTTGAGATTAGAAAGCTCACAAGAGCGGATGCAGATATTCCTATTTTTGCCATGTCGGCAAATGCCTTTGTTGAGGATAAGCGTCATTCTTTAGAAGTTGGAATGAATGGGCACATTTCAAAACCTGTTGATTACGATGAAGTGCGGCAAAGAATAGGAGAAGCTCTTTTGGATGCTCCAGGGAGGTAAATATGTATGAAAAGGTGGAAAAAGTTCAAAAAGAGCTGGCTGATAGCAGCAGTCACGGGAATTATCATTGTAGGTGCAGGTATCGTGATACTGGCCAATGCATCCGGGCTGCAGTCCATATTTGAACCGGGGGATTATGAAAAGTTTGAGAATCAGTATGATAACAGCGATGACTATCATACTGCTGCAGGAGACGGAGAAAAGTCAGACCTGGCCGATGAGGATATGGAAGGTGAGGACACCCCGGATGAAGAGATGCAGAAGGCACTTAAGGTGGCAGAAAATAAGGAAGATGGCGGAAATGATAAGGAGAGTCTGGGCATGGCTGATGATTCAGATTATGCTGACGGCTCGAAACAGAAAAAGAATCCCGATGCATTCGAGATATCGGATAAAGGGGGCAATGGCAGAGTCGATGTGGCGCCAGGGGATAGAAATGGCAAAGACACGGAGGCAGGCAGCGGCGGAAATCCGGGCAATGGAGGCGGTGACATTCATCCCTCGGGCCCGGCAGCAGAAAAACCCACAGGCATACCGAATCCCACAGGTGGTTTAAAGCCCACAAATGTGCCAGAACCCACAAATGCGCCGACACAGATTCCCACCAATGTTCCAAGTCCCACAGAAACTCCGGTCCCTACAGTCCCACCGCAGCCAACGGTCAGACCAGAGCTAAAGCCGCGGGACCCAGTTGAGACAGAGCATGGAGTCTTAGTAAAGCTGTCCGCAGTTATCAATAGAGAATATTATCAGGGAGATATTTTCCAGGAGTCAGACGCGCAGGTGACGGCAACTTTCCGCCAAACAGATACCACAAAAAAGATTACAGTGCCATATGGAGGAAAAAACGGATATCAGGTGAGAATCTCTACGAAACAGCTGGGGACTCACAGGGCTGTTTTTACATATCTGGGAATGACAGCAAGTGCGCAGTATGAGGTGATTTCCAGCGGGGTGTCAGTCCGTTATCATGCGTCAGATCAAAGCGGCAATATCTTTGCGGTTAATTTTCCGGGACCACTGGGCGGTGACCAGGAAACTATGGATAAATTATCCGGTCGAAATTTCATTCCCACAGCAGGGGGAATCGTGGATTTAACTGATATTCACAGCCGCATGACGGCATATCTGGGCGATGAAACGATTAGAAAGAATTTTCAGGAAAATACTTCCTATAGAAATGTAGTGTTTCTGGAGGAAAAGGATGGGTATCTCACAAATATGCTCTGTGGGTTTCAATATTATATAAGCGGAGAACTTGAGGGAGAACAGTCCTATGTGTACTATCCTGTCTACAACTGGGGTGCCAATGCATTGAGAAATGTAATCAATGTGGTGAAAGAAGTTCCGGAAGATTACAGAATCAGACGTGTGGTTCAGGAGAAAGATAATCTGATAAAATACAGAGGAAGCCAGGTGTTAGAGCAGTATATAGGCAATGATACAAGGCTGTCGGTACCCATGGGGGTTACGGAGATTGCGTTGGAGGGAGAGCAGGGAAGCACAACGGTTACTTCGATGGTTTTGCCTGAGAGCGTTGATAAGGTTGACTTTGCCAGTGTTTCAGAGTGTCTTTCAGAATTGGAAAACTATGAAGTGTCGGGGCACAGTATCTTTCATGTGGAAGAAGGTGTGCTATATAGTAAAAACGGGAAAAGGTTAATCAGTGTCCCTGCAGGTAAGACTGGCATCAAAATACCGTCTGCGGCATCAACCATTGCCAGCGGGGCATTTCGAAACAGCAGTATCAGGGCTCTGACAGTTCCGGATACAGTGGACGAATTAGAGGAGGG
>CANSYV010000316.1 GCA_947651335.1 uncultured Lachnospiraceae bacterium | reverse complement strand
GTCTTCTTCAGGCGCCGCCAATTTTACAGTGAGGATTTTCTCCTTCTCGCCGCGGTTTAATGCCATAATCCGATGGCCTGCCATTTTCTCCACAGGTTCCTGAAAATCATAATACATTTCGTAGACGCTCTGAACCTCTTTGTCTTTGGCGGACGACTGGAGAATCCCTTTCTTCTTCGTAACATTGCGGATATAAATCCGGTAATCCGCTTCTTCTGAAATCTGTTCTGCTATAATATCCCGTGCACCGGTGACCGCTTCCTCCACCGTATGTACTTCTTTCTCTTCCGATAAAAATGCCTGTGCTTCTTCCTCTACCGGACGCTTTAACATCTGCCCGGCAATTAAAGCCGCCAGCGGCTCCAGGCCCTTCTCCTTTGCAATGGTTGCCCTTGTCCTTCTCTTGGGGCGGTAAGGGCGGTACAAGTCCTCCACCACCACCAGAGTCTGTGCCGCCAGTATCTGTTCTCTCAGTTCAGGTGTGAGTTTACCCTGTTCTTCTATACTGCCCAGAACCTGCTGTTTCTTATCCTCCAGATTGCGCAGATAGACAAGGCGCTCATGGAGAAAGCGCAGCTGCTCGTCGTTTAACGAACCTGTGGCTTCTTTCCGGTATCTTGCTATAAACGGTATGGTGTTCCCCTGGTCAATCAGTGTAACCGCCGCCTCAACCTGATGCTGTTTCACCTGCAGCTCCCGGGCAATTATCTGTATCAGATCCATGTGATTTTTCCTTCCAAAACAATACCCAATTACATGCCGTTATGGTCAAAATAGTGGCTGAAATCTTCGTAGTCCTCGTAATTCCCATAGCCTCTCTGGTAAAAATCATAGAGTTCATTGTTTCCAATCGCCGCAAAAGCCATAACCAGAACAATAATACTCAGCACAATTCCCCCAATGGATAATCCGATTCCCACTTTCGCACTGGTCTCCATGGGCTCTCTGCCCCTGGATAAAATGGCCAGCACAATCCCGATTGCCCCCAATATAATCCCGAAACCGCCGCAGCAGCACAAAAGAACGGACACAATACCAAGAACCAGGGAAGCCATTGCCATGGTATTATTGCTTTTCTTTTTCTGCTGGCCCATTCCGCTGTTATACTGCCATCCTGGCGGAGGCGTCCCCTGCCCTGCAGAACCGTTGAATCCATTTGGTCCCCATGGCGGCGGATTTCCTTGAGTCTGATTCTGCCCATATCCAGGCTGGCCATAGCTGTAGCCCTGGGCATGCTCCTCCTGCTGTTCCTGCTCATCACCTGCCTGTGCCGCGATGGTCTCCCGGAATGTTTCCCCAGTGTCCGGCTCCGTCTCCCTGGGACGATTCTGTATGCCGCTGTCCTCTGGCTGTTCTCGTTCTTCCGAATGCTCCTGCACACTGCCCTCCGGCTGTTCCTGCAAAGAGTCTGCTTCTGCCTGTCCCGCCTCAACAGACGGCGGCGCCTCCCCATTTTCTGTCTCCACAGCCGCACCGCTGTTTTCTGTTTCTGGTTCCGGAGGCGTATCGGAAACCTGGTCGTCTACTAAAGATAGTGTATGCAGCGTATCTTGATCACTCATTCCATGCCCTCCTAATTTCTATGCTTCCGCATTATAATTATCACAATCATCCAGCCGTGCCGGCAGTGCCGGCGCTGCCTTCTGCTCCTGAGTGTTTTCCCCCTGCTCCAGTTCCCCGTTTAATTCCATATAAAACTGGACCATGGATGCCTGCATATAGGCTTCCACCCATATAAACGCCGCAAACCCGGACAGCACCACCAGCATTCCCATACCTGTGAAACTGAGATAGAATCTGCACAGCCTCCACTTATTCCCTTTCAGCAGGGAAGCACTGCCCTTCAACGCCTCTGACGCACTCATTTGAGGATGGTCGATCAAAAGCATATAAGAAAACGCAAAGGGGAGTGTTACAAACAGGGACAAAACCATGCTCAGACATATGGCTCCCATCAGAACCGGAAATACCCGCAGCATTTCCTCCGTAGTACGGATTCTCTCCACTAACCCCTGTACCATATAGACAGGGACAGAGCAGATCATATTAATCAGAGTGAGCACAAAGCACACCACAATCACCCGGTCCGGATTCCGGTGAAACATATAAAAAATATCGTTGATGCTGCAGGAATTTTTTCTTCCAATGTTCAAGTACATATAAGAAATACCTGCGGTAAAAACAGACAGAATCAGGGAAAAAATCAGTGTGGTCAGCTGGCTCAGCACCGTGGCCAGTGTTGTACTTCCCCTGAACATCATTGACACAATACAGACAAAAATACTGGTAGTTACTGACACACCGATGGATGACAGAACCGGCACCGTGTAATTTCCCATCAGTGACTCCCTGGCTCTGCATTTCAGTTCTTTTCCTGTGTATCTCATGTAAGATAAGCCTCCTTCATCCACTTCTATCGGCACTTCAATGCCCGCCGTCCAGTACACCAGTCCGGGTATTCACTAGATCTTGACGGAACAGCCGGGTTATCTTATAATTATAAAATTCATATTTATTATATCACAGAAAAATGGAGATTCAACACGCTTTAGGATTCTGTAGGAAAATAGAAGGAGATTCCCCCATGAATGTCATGGAAATGCCAGAACAGAAACATATCTTTTTGATCAGTCTCGTTTTATCCGCAGTGCTCATAGGACTGCTTTTCTTTATAAAACTGGCGCACATTCCTGTACCGCCCTGCTATTTTCACCAGCTCACAGGATTATACTGCCCGGGCTGCGGCGGCACCCGGGCATGGATTGCCCTGCTGCATGGGCATTTTCTCCACTCCCTGGTTTACCACCCTGTAGTCCTGTACGGAACATCCGTATATCTGGTCTACGTTCTCAGCAACCTGCGGGCACTGCTGCCCCATATGTGCCATACACCATCCGGTATGGCATTTCGAAATAGTTATCTCTATGCAGCTGTGATTTTGATTTTAGGAAATTGGATATTAAAAAATATCCTGCTCTGTGTGTTTCACCTGGCCATGTAAAGCCATTTTCTTTACTCCGCCAGCCCAAAAGCGTCATGCACAGCATTAATGGCCCGGTCCGCATCGGAATCTTTGATGAGAACGGTTACCCGGATTTCTGAAGTTGAAATCATATTGATATTGATGTTCT
>CANSYV010000315.1 GCA_947651335.1 uncultured Lachnospiraceae bacterium | reverse complement strand
TCCGCCGTCCAATTCTCCGGGAGACGTCCGATATTGGCTATATAAAGTTTATCCTCATATATACTGACCTGAACAGGAATCCCTGTGGAATAATCAGAGTGGCATAAGGCATTCAAAAGAGCTTCTCTCAAAGCCTCATCCGTCTCAAAATATCCGATTTTTGTATAGGCTCCCAGCTGCCATTTTTCGGGATCGCTGCTGAACAGAAGCATTGCGGCATTTGTAAGATATCCTGAATTTGTAAGATGCAGCTTCTCCATCAGCATATCCGCAGGTTCTTCCAGCACGTCTTTATGGATCCGGCCTTTTTTCGCCGCTAATTGTTTGAAACGTTCTACGGTTCCTTTATCTACATCGTCCATTGTGAATGTAGGAAGAGGCATGTGGTCCCAGGAAACTCCATGGCGGCGCAGGATGAAATTTTCCAGTTCCGGCCCGGTAAGCTTCTGATTGGCGCTTCCGCTGCGGAAATAATAAATGCCTTTACAGGAAATCGAAATTGGATAAGGATCCACTTCAATTTCAATATAGTCTTTGCCATCCTTCTGCAAAAGATTTATATTCACAATAATGCCCAGTGCGTCACGGATTTTGTTGGGCAGATTTTCCAGCAGCTTATGGGCATTGGAAACACCGACAACATTCCCTCTATCATCTATGCCAATATAAAGCCTGCCTCCCTGGGCATTGGCAAAGCCACAGATCCATGCAAGGTATTCATCTTTCCACACTGCTTTCCACTCTACATTCTGCTTTTCAGTCAATTGTCCGCCCATCTTTTCCCCGCCTCCTGCCGCAAAATCCTTCCATCTAGGAAATAATGTTGCTAAAATTATTGCAATCGCTATCTATTTTTTATTATATCCAAAAAGCCTCTTCCTATCAAGGAGTTTCAGAAAATTTAATATATCCCTATTGCGGATAAGCTACTCATACAAGACCAGCCCGCCCTTGCGCCGGTAGCTGGTATCCCACAATTCTTCCAGATCGAACCATCGGAAGCTTCCGTAAGTGACCACCTTGACCGCGCAGCTCTGCCCCCATACCTCATATCCCGCCAGGGTGAACCAATGCCATACCAGATCCTTAAAAAGGGCATTGCCGTGCTTCAGCATCAGACAGGGGACAGGCATCCCTTTGTCAATCTGTCCTATGATCGCTTCCTTTGCCCTGCCCACTTTCCCATTTCCATGAAAGGGCCTCATCTTGATATCCGAGGAGCCCCGGTCCGCCAGAAATCTTCCGAATCCCTCCATATACAGCTCCAGGGAATCAATCCCAGATAATCGAGGCTTCAAGTAGGGTCTTATCTGCATGCCGAACCGGATGAACTCTTTCTTCGTAAGGATCTCAAGATTGTATGGATAGAGCCGGGTCTTCCTGTTCAGATCAAAAAAAATACAGCTCTCGCAGGCCGTCACTGCCGCGCACCCGCCGAACCTCATACTGAAATCGGGGAACCATTCCTGGTTCCCCCCATAAGCGCCGTCAATCCTAAAATATTCCAGCTCTTTTCTCAATTTATATCTCCTGAAATAAATTACTCATATGTTTCTTTGTCAATAATATCCTGAAATTCAAAGCATTCCCTGGCCACAGTGCCGCTGAGGGCCAGCAGACAGATCAGGTTGGGAATAGCCATCAGTCCATTCATGGTATCCGAGAAATCCCAGACCACCGTCAGAGTCTGCGTCGCCCCGATACAGATGATCAGTGAGAACACCAGACGGTAAATCTTGTTCATCCTGGTGGACCTGGCCAGGAATTCCAGAGATTTTTCCCCATAATATTCCCATCCCAAAATCGTGGAAAAAGCAAATAATGAAATGCCAATGGCAATGAGCCAGCTGCCGAAAGGTCCCAGAGCCGATCTGAATGCGGCAATAGTCAGATTTGCGCCGATCAGCATTTCCCCGGTCGCCGGATCCACCGCCCCCAGCTGTCCAGAGCTGGCAATCACCAGACCGGTCACTGAACAGACGACCAATGTGTCAAAAAAGGTCCCTGTCATATTGATATATCCCTGTCTGGATGGGTGGTCTGTCCTCGCCGCAGCCGCCGCTATAGGCGCGGATCCCAGACCGGCCTCATTGGAGAATACGCCTCTGGCCACGCCCCAGCGCAGGGCGGAAAGCATGGAAGCAACAATGGAACCGCTGACTCCTCCCGCCACAGCCTTTACACTGAATGCCATAGTAACGATTTCCCCAATACCCGAGGGGAGATTCCTGAAATTAATAAGAATCACCAGGACTCCTGACAGAAAGTACAGGACAGCCATAAATGGCACCACTTTCTCACAGACTTTCCCGATACTCTGAATCCCCCCCACAAGCACCACCAGTACCAGCACAGTAATCACCACGCCAGTTATCCATGTAGGGATGCCAAAAGTGGTATACAGCCCTGTGGCAATGGAATTTGCCTGTGTCATATTGCCGATCCCAAAGGAAGCCAGCACCGCAAACAGGGAAAAGGCCACAGCCAGGACTTTCCCCACTGCGGGAATGGGAAAGGCATTTTTCATGACATACATAGGCCCTCCGGCCATTTCCCCATCCTCATTGGTCTCCCGGTATTTCACGGACAGAAGACTCTCCGCGTATTTTGTGGAAAGGCCGAAGAGGGCGGAAAGCCACATCCAGACCAAAGCCCCCGGACCGCCGGAAACCATGGCCGTAGCCACCCCCACAATATTACCGGTTCCAATCGTAGCAGCCAAGGCTGTCATCAGGGACTGGAAGGGAGTAATGTCCCCTTCATGCTGATGGGAGCCGCCCTCCGGCCTGCTAAAAACAGATTTCAGCGCATACCCCAGATTCCTCCAGGGCAGAAATTTCAAACGGATAGTCAAAAACACCCCAGTGCCCACCAAGAGCGCCAGCATATAAGGCCCCCAGACAAAGTTGTTAATGGCATGTATGATTTCTTCAAATTGTTTCATTCCCAACTCCTCTCCTCAGGTCTTCACCCCCCGGTTCCTGCCGGCTTATTTTCCGCAACGGTATAATAAAGCTTCCCACCTGCGGTCTACTTCTTTTTGGAATTCCTCAATGAGATATTCATTTTCTTTTTTAAATAAATGTTTGAACCGCCGTGCGCTTTGCCATAAATCTGGATGTTGTCCTCGCCGTACATATCAATC
>CANSYV010000314.1 GCA_947651335.1 uncultured Lachnospiraceae bacterium | reverse complement strand
CAAAGAACTGCAGAATCTGCAGCTAAATTTTGTGAATGTGGGCAGCCAGGACCATATTTCCCAGGTTGTGCTGGGATGCAGGAGAGTGGATGATGAGATCCGGCAGCAGACAGAGCAGAAAAGACTGCTGGAGGACGCGCTGGAAAAGGCGAACCTGGCTATTGCCGCTAAGAATACATTTCTCTCCAATATATCTCATGATATGCGTACCCCGTTAAACGCGATTTTTGGCTTCACATCTCTGGCGAAGCTGAAGCTGCATGATCTGGATGCCGTCCAGGGGTATCTGGAACAGGTGGAGACTGCCAGCAGACAGCTGCTGGACATGATCACAGAGGTACTGGAAATCTCTGCTCTGTCCAGCGCGGCAGGCCCGGCGGAGGTGGAGTGTGATCTGGAAGAGATTGTGGGGGAGGTCTATGATTTTCTTCTGCCTCAGGCCCAGGAGAAGAACCTTGTATTTACCATGGACTGCAGCGGTCTTAGACACAGGGGTGTGTATGCGAATCAGGAGAATCTGAGACAGCTGGTTCTGAATCTGGTGAATAATGCAGTTACATATACAGAGCCCGGCGGCCGGGTGACTCTTTCCTTTAAGGAGGAGGACGAGCTGCCCAATCACTACAGTGTTTACAGCCTTGTGGTGGAGGATACAGGGATTGGCATCAGTGAGGATTTTCTGGAACGTATTTTTGACCCGTTCAGCAGGGAGAAGAATTCTACTTTAAGCGGCATTCACAGCATCGGACTGGGACTGACCATTGCCAAAGACATTGTGGATAAAATGGGAGGAACCATTGATGTGAAAAGCCAGGTGGGAGAGGGCAGTACGTTTACCGCGTCCCTGTGCTTCCGGGTACAGCCTGTGTCTTCTCAGACGGACAAAGAGCGTGATATGGCAGCCTCCCGGCAGTTGAGCCAGAGAATTCTGCTGGTGGAGGACAATGAGATTAATCTGGAGATAGAGACAGAACTGCTGGAGAATATGGGATTTATCATAGACCCTGCGGAGAACGGCAAGATAGCGCTGGAGAAGATAGAGGGGGCAGCGCCTGGAGATTATGATTTGATTATCATGGACATTCAGATGCCGGTGATGGACGGCTGGCAGACGTCTGCGGCTATCCGGAAGCTTCCGGACCCGGTGCTTTCCCACATTCCCATTATCGCTCTGTCAGCCAATGCCCTGGCCAGTGATATACAAAAGTCCAAGGAAAACGGGATTAATGTTCATCTGAGCAAACCTATGAATCTTCCGGTGCTGTTGGAAACCATAGAGGAGATTACGGGAAAACATTGTTTTTCTGATAATAATTGATGAAAGAAAAGGGGGGCGGGAAGTTATGAATTATCGGGATTTGGGAAAAACCGGTTTGAGAGTAAGTGAAATTGGCATGGGCTGTGAAGGGTTTGCAGAAGATAAGTGCAAGAATACGCGGATTTTGTTTGACATGGCACAGCAAAACGGAGTCAACTATTTTGACTTGTATACCCCGGACCCGGAAGTACGGGCAAGCGTGGGCGAAGCCCTGGCCGGGAGACGTGAGAAGTTTATCATTCAGGCCCATATCTGTTCTGTGTGGAAGAACGGACAGTATGAGCGGACCCGTAATATTGAGGAAGTGAAAGCAGGATTCCAGGACATTTTGTCACGGCTTCAGACGGACTATATTGATGTGGGAATGATCCATTATGTGGATTCGCTGAAGGACTGGAGACAGATTGCACAAGGGCCGGTTCTTCGGTATGCAGAAGAATTAAAACAGGCCGGATTGATCCGTCATATCGGACTGAGCAGCCACAATCCCCAGGCTGCCATGGAGGCGGTGAAAAGCGGTGCGGTGGAAGTCCTGATGTTCAGCGTGAATCCCTGCTACGACCTGCAGCCTGCCAATGAAGATGTGGAAGAGCTGTGGCGGGAGGCAAATTATGAGAAGCCTCTGGTCAATATGGACCCGGAGCGTCAGGAATTATATGAGACCTGCCAGCGCCTTGGAGTTGGAATTACAGTGATGAAAGCCTTTGGCGGCGGCGATTTGCTGGATGAGACTTTATCTCCCGCGGGGAAAGGGCTGACGGTCAATCAATGTCTCCACTATGCCCTCACCCGTCCGGCGGTGTCATCGGTTCTGGCAGGGGCCCATTCGGCAGAACAGTTTCAGGCGTGTATTGATTACGAATCTGCTTCTGACGAAGAAAGAGATTATGCCCTGGCATTTGCCTCTTTTCCAAAGATCAGCTGGATAGGACACTGCATGTACTGCAGCCACTGCGCTCCCTGTCCGGAACAGATTGACGTGGCGTCTGTGACAAAGTTTCTAAACCTGGCAAAAGCACAGGGGGCAGTGCCGGAGACGGTGCGGGAGCACTATGCCCTTTTGTCCCACTATGCAGGAGAGTGTGTGGAGTGCGGTGCCTGTGAAACCAGATGTCCCTTCCAGGTTCCCGTTATGGAAAATATGAAAGCCGCGAAGGCTATGTTCGGAAAATAAAAACAGGAGTGGGAGGGTAGCTGCCACGATTGTGATATTCCTGGACAATAACCGTATATGTTTTGCTGTCCAGGGTTTTCAGGTATTGGAGAACCGCTGTCTTTTCTTCAAAACCTGTGTCACCCCCGCTGTAGAGGCACAGGCTCATGACACCGTCAGGCTTCAGCAGTCTCAGTCCCCCTTCGATGGCTTCTATGGTGGTTTCCGGCCTGGTGGCCAGGCTGTGGTCCCCGCCGGGAAGATAGCCGCAGTTGAACAGGACGGCATCTGCGGACCCGGGGTTCAGATAGTTTTCCATATGGATGTGGCTGTCCAATAGGAGGGAAAAACGCCCTTCATCTATGTGGTTTTCAGCCAGCAGTTTTCTCGTGTGCGCCAGCGCTGTCTGCTGGATATCAAAGGCATATACATGGCCTTTGTCTCTGGCAAGCTGACAGAGGAACAAGGTATCGTGTCCATTGCCCATGGTGGCATCTATATAGACACCGTTTTTTGGCAGGTAAGATTTCAGTATGTGGTGGCACCATTGGGTGATGGCGGTTCTTTTTCTGTGAGGCATTTTATAGATTCTCCTAAAACAATCCCTGCCCCATCATAATGCAGGGGCAGGGATAATATTAAAACATTTCTTTGCTCATTTTATCAATTTCTTC
>CANSYV010000313.1 GCA_947651335.1 uncultured Lachnospiraceae bacterium | reverse complement strand
GCCAGAAATCAACCGGTTCCAGTACCGGTTTTGTCAATTTTGTATAAAAATAGTGCGGGAAAAATAGAACATACGCCGAAAGTGCAATTGATCATTGACAACAGCCAGCGTGTATATTATGATTATTTCATAAAGTAACCGGTAACTTTATCGGTTACGAAACCGATTATGACAAGGAGGAAACGTATGAAAAGACGACTGATGTGCCTGGCTGGAATTCTACTGGCTGCGGGCTGCCTGACCGGCTGTCAGAAAAAGCAGATTTCCCCAGGCGACATAGCAGGGTATGACCAGGGTGAATCCTATCTGTCCATCTGGGTCCATTCCATTGAGGACACAGAAGAAGGGCAGGCATACAAACAGGCAGTGGAAAGTTTTAACGAGGAATATGACGGCACCTATTTTGCCGACATTGAATTCATCCCCAGAAATGACAGCGGCGGCGGATATTCAGACAAAATCAACGCCTCTGTAATGGCTGGCGGGCTCCCCGATGTGCTCACTGTGGACGGCCCCAACATAGCCGCCTACGCGGCAAACGGAATTATCCAGCCCTTGGCAGAATTGTCAGAGGAGGAAAAAAGCATCTATCTGCCGTCCATCATTGACCAGGGCACTTACAATGACAAATTATATGCTCTGGGCGTGATGGAATCCAGCGTGGGCCTTTACTACAACAAAGAAATTCTAAAAGAAGCCGGCATTCAGGTACCGGACGCAGGAGACCCGTGGACCTGGTCTGAATTTCTGGAAATCCTGGAACAGCTGAAGCCTCTGATGGATGAAAAGAAAGGGTATCCACTGGACATGACTTTTCCTGTGGGCGAGGCCAGTATTTACTATTACGCTCCATTTATCTGGTCAAACGGCGGGGAACTGGTCAGTGAAGACGGACTGACTGCTGACGGATACTTTAATTCACAGGCAAACGCGGAAACTATGAATTATTTTCAGACGATTGTGAAAAAGGGTTATATGTCAGAAGCGCCCATTGAAAACCTGTTTGAAGGCGGGCGGGCCGCGTTCAAATTCGACGGAGCCTGGGAAGTCAACACCATCTATGGCAGCTATCCGGATATCCAACTGGGCGTAGCCCCCTATGTAGTAAGCGATAAATGGAACGGGGAGAAATACACCCCCACTGGTTCCTGGGCGTTTGCCGCATCTTCCGGAACCCAGGACATCGAAGGCTCCACAAAGTTGGTGCAGTGGATGAGCGGTGTTGAAAGCGGAATCCGCATCTGGGAAATGTCAAAGACTTTCCCCTCCACCTATGAGGCTTTTGAAAGCATTGATGTGTTCCAGACAGACGAAAACTATGCAGCATTATACAATCAGCTGAGCAATTACGGCCATCCAAGGCCGAAGACCCCTGTATATCCACAGGTAAGCACTTTCTTCCAGGAAGTTTTGGAAAGTGTGGCCCTGGGCGGGAAAGACGCCCGGACTGAAATGGATAAATCAGTAGAAAGGATTAACGCGAAACTGGAACGTTATACGAGAGAATAATGAAGAAAAAGAATTCGATTATGGGAATGGCGTTTTTCGGCCCTGCACTGGTGCTCCTTACACTGTTTTTATTCCTGCCCATGCTGCTGACGTTTGGATTCAGCTTTACCGACTATTTCGCACTGAATCCGGAGTTGACACATTTTACAGGCCTGAAAAACTATACGGATATTTTCAAAGATGAGCTCTTTGTAAAATCCTTCTTAAATACCGTGAAATTTGTACTTATTATTGTCCCCCTGCAATGCGGCGGCGCGCTGCTGCTGGCAATTGCCATCAACCACGCCGCTCATTGTAAAAAATATTTCAAAGTAGCGTTTTTTATCCCTGTAGTCATGTCTCTGGCTGTGGTATCTACTCTGTGGATGCAGATTTACAGCCCGGAAGGGATTCTAAATACACTGCTGGGACAGATGGGCATTGACGCCCAGCCATTTATCCACAGCGCCAAACAGGCCCTTCCGTCTATCGCCATCATGAGCGTATGGCAGGGCATGGGCTACCAGATGATTATTTTTCTCGGCGGACTGCAGAACATCAACCCGGCCATCTACGAGGCCGCGGAGATGGACCACGCCACCAGCTGGCAGAAGTTCAAAGACGTGACCCTGCCGGAATTAAAGCCTCTGTGCGTATTTGTATTTATCACAGTTACCATCGGAGCATTCCGCATGCTGGTACAGCCTATGGTGATGACAGGCGGAGGGCCGGACCATTCCACCTACACCATTGTATATGATATTTATGAAACAGGCACTGTCAACTGGGAAATGGGGCTTGCCTCCACAATGGCGATTGTATTCACCGTATTTGTGGTGGTCCTGACCATTATCCAAAATGTGCTGACAAAGGAGAGGGAGGGAAAACATGTTAACAAAAAAGCAAAAACGAATTAACTGGGTACTGGTCGCCATCCTGCTGGTATTGTCCATCTTCTTCCTGTTCCCGGTACTCTGGATGCTGGCAAACTCCTTTAAGCCGGATTCGGCCATTACCGCGGATATGAATTCCATTGCGGCGTTCATACCTCCCATGCCGGACGGAAGCTTTTTTGACAATTATATATCGATTCTCACCAATACGAATTTTGTACGCTATATGGCAAACACACTATTTTACGCCGCAGTGCTGATTCTCCTGGGAATTGTGGTAAACGGACTCGCGGGATATGCCCTGGCAAAGATCCCCTTCCCCTTCCGTGACCAGTGGCTGCTGATCATTATGATGCTGCTGATCGTGCCGACGGAGACAGTCATTACCATTCACTTCCTGATCATTGCCAAAGCGGGACTTTTGAATACTGTAGTGGGTTACATACTGCCCATGATTGTAAATCCGTTTAATATTTTCCTGTTCCGGCAGGTGTTCGTCAGTCTGCCGGATGATGTGTACGAAGCGGCCCAGCTGGACTTCTGCGGCCCGGTAAAATACTTTTTCACCATGGTTCTGCCAATGTCGAAAACAGTGGTGGCCACAGTCAGCGTGTTCACATTCCTGAACATCTGGAACGATTACCTGTGGCCCTCCCTGGTATTTACCTCCAGCGACCTGCTGACCGCACAGATTGGCTTAAACTCCATCACATCAAATGACAACACGACTATGGGACAGACAACTCTTGTAAAAATGGCAAAGCACCCTTACGTGTCGCTTGTCAACGGGC
>CANSYV010000312.1 GCA_947651335.1 uncultured Lachnospiraceae bacterium | reverse complement strand
GAAAACAGATCAATGAATATTTGGAAAAGCAAGCGGCCGCATACACAGAAAAAATACAACCAGGAACCTTTTCACCTGCAGCATGCGTTTACCGTGGAAGGGGTAATGCGCTGGTATGCCAGGGAACTGGGATATGGGGAGGAAGAAACATACTGGGCCCTGACAGGCCTGCTTCATGATATTGATTTTGAAAAGTTTCCAGATGAGCACTGCCAAAAGGCGCCGGAGCTGCTGAGAGAAGGGGGCGTTGAGGAGGATATGGTCTACTCCATCTGCAGCCACGGGTACGGCATCTGTTCGGATTTGAAGCCGGAAAAAGAGATGGAAAAAGTGTTATTTGCCGCCGACGAACTCACCGGGCTGATCTGGTCGGCTGCCTTGATGCGCCCATCCAAAAGCGTGATGGACATGGAAGTGAAAAGCCTGAAGAAAAAGTTCAAAGACAAACGCTTTGCGGCAGGCTGTTCCCGGGATGTGATCCGCCAGGGTGCTGAAATGCTGGGATGGGAGCTGGATGAGTTGTTTGAGAAAACCATACTGGCCATGAGGGACTGCGAAGAACAGGTAAAACAGGAAATGGCCCGGCTGGGGGCAGATTAGGCGGGAAGAGAAGATGACAAAAGAAAAACTGGCACTTCAAGTCATTGAACGGCTGAAGAAGGAATACCCGGACGCAGACTGCACCCTGGACTATGACCAGGCGTGGAAACTGCTGGTCAGCGTCAGGCTGGCTGCCCAGTGCACCGACGCCCGGGTGAACGTGGTGGTGGAAGACCTGTACGCCAAATACCCGGATGTGGATGCCCTGGCAGAAGCGGACCCAGCGGATATTGAAGAAATCATCCGTCCCTGCGGGCTGGGAAAGAGCAAGGCCAGGGACATCAGCGGATGCATGAAGATACTGAAAGAGAAATACAACGGTAACGTACCAAAAGATTTCAAGGCCCTGCTGGCTCTGCCGGGGGTTGGGAGAAAAAGCGCAAATCTCATTATGGGAGACGTGTTCGGCGAACCGGCCATTGTGACTGATACCCACTGTATCCGCCTGTCCAACCGCATCGGTCTGGTGGACGGCATCAAAGACCCGAAAAAGGTGGAGATGGCTCTGTGGGAAATCATTCCCCCAAAAGAGGGCAATGACCTGTGCCACCGCCTGGTAAACCACGGACGGGATGTGTGCACGGCCCGCACCACTCCCCACTGTGAGCAGTGCTGTCTGGAGGACATCTGCGGCAAAAACGGCGTATGATTGGGGAAAAACAACAGAAAGGGAAGATAAAGAGGAGATGAAAGATCAGGAAAGCGGCAAGGTCTGGCTGGTAGGGGCCGGACCGGGAGATACGGGTCTGTTTACCCGAAAAGGAATGGAAGTTTTGTCAAAGGCCCAGGTGGTTGTCTATGACAGTCTGGTAGGGCAGGGAGTGCTGTCCCAGATTCCGGAACAGGCACGCAGAATTTATGTGGGCAAACGTGCTGCCAATCATACCATGCCTCAGGAGCAGATCAATCAGGTGCTGCTTGAGGAAGCGCAGAAAGGCTGCCGGGTGGTGCGGTTAAAAGGCGGGGACCCATTTGTATTCGGCAGAGGGGGAGAAGAACTGGAGCTGCTGAAGCAAAACGGCATTCCCTTTGAGATTGTACCGGGCGTGACCTCTGCGTTTGCCGTGCCCGCCTATAACGGGATTCCGGTGACCCACCGGGATTACTGTTCTTCTGTGCACATTATCACTGGACACAGGAGGGCAGGGAAAGAATACGATATTGATTTTGAAGCATTGGTGAGAACAAAAGGAACATTAATTTTCCTGATGGGGGTGACATCTCTGCCGGATATCTGCCAGGGACTGCTGGACGGCGGGATGGACCCTGACACACCTGCGGCTGTTTTGCAGCAGGGAACTACATCCCGCCAGAGAAGGGTTGTTTCCACAGTGGCCTCTCTGCCACAGGAAGCAAAAGAGCATAAGATTTCAGCCCCGGCAGTGATTGTGGTGGGAGAGGTGTGCGCTCTGGCCGGACAGTTTGCCTGGTATGAACATCTGCCCCTGGCAGGGTGTAAAGTGCTGGTGACCCGTCCCAGGGAGTTAAGTTCCGTGATGGCGGCGAAACTTCGCAGCCAGGGGGCAGAGGTGCTGGAGCTGCCTGCCATATCCACCCGCCCGGTAAAGGACACAGGGAAAATCCGTGAAATATGCAGCCGCATAGAAGATTTCAGATGGATGGTATTCACCAGCCCAACAGGGGTAAAGGTGTTTTTCGGCCAGCTGCAGGAGCTGGGTGTGGATATCCGCCGCCTGGGGGGAGTGTCTGTTGCGGCTCTGGGGGAAGGAACGGCAAAAGAGCTGAGAGCAAGGGGCATATTCCCTGACCTGATGCCCCAGGTATTCGACGGGGAATCTCTTGGGAAGGCTCTGGCCAAAAAAGCATCTCCCGGGGAGAAGGTCTTTATCCCCAGGGCCAGTATGGGAAATCCCCGGCTGGTGGAAATTCTGGAAGAAGCAGGCCTTGTGGTGGAGGAAGCTGCCACTTACGATACTTTTTATGAAACTCAGGATATCATTGACCTGGCAGAAGAATTTGAAAAAGGTAATATTGATTATGCCGTATTTACCAGCTCATCTTCGGTGCGTGGATTTTCCAGGTCCGCGAAAAATCTGGACTTTTCCAAAGTGCGGGCTGTCTGTATCGGAAAGCAGACCCAGGCGCAGGCAGATGGGCTTGGCATGAAAACATATGTGGCTGACCGGGCTTCCATAGACAGTGTTGTGGAATTGGTCTGCCGTCTGGCGAAAGGAGAAGATTGATATGGATATGACTATCAGACCCAGAAGGCTGCGTGGCGGCCAGACACTGCGGAAAATGGTTCGGGAGACAAGAATGGACGCGTCTTCCCTGATTTACCCCATGTTTGTCATAGACGGAGACAATATTGAAGAGGAAATTCCCACCATGCCGGGACAGTTCCGCTACAGTGTGGACCGTATGTCCTATGAACTGGAACGTCTGGAAAAAGCCGGGGTGTCACAGGTAATGTTTTTCGGAATTCCGGCTGTGAAAGATGAGGCAGGAAGCCAGGCTTACGCTGAGGACGGCATTGTGCAGAGAGCTCTGAGAGAAGCCAAGAGCCGTTTTCCAAATCTGTATTACATTACAGATGTATGTATGTGTGAATA
>CANSYV010000311.1 GCA_947651335.1 uncultured Lachnospiraceae bacterium | reverse complement strand
AATGATATCCCGGTACATGGTATCCGGATTCACCTTCCATACAGGAAGCTCCTCTATGGGATCATAGAAAAGCTTTCCATCCGGCCTGTCCAGAAACGTCTCCGCCGTCTTCCGGTTGCTCTCCTTAAATTTTTCCATAAACTGTACCTGCTGTTCATAGGTGAACATACTGGTATTGGAATGCAGATCACTGGCAGTGCAGTCGCTGGCAGCCTTAATGGCATTATTCATAAAATCATTCAGCTCAATATATTCCGGTATGCCGTTGAGAATCCTCTTAATCTCAAGAAAATTTTCCCGCAGACCCATATTGTTTTTAACTGTATCTTTCGTATAACTCTCTGTGAGAGTAAGTCCGATACATTGGAGAAAATCTGAAAAAATCGAATTTCCATTGCCCTCAAACTGTCCCCTCTCATAGGGCCGCACAATCAGATTCTCTTTTCCCACAGCATCTGCAATGGTACTCAGATGTTTAAAATAATCCAGGGGATAATTTAAAAAGGCATCCGTAGTCATATATTCGTCAAAACTTTCCGTCCTCATGACAAATCTTGACTTCACATTCTGATTATAAAGCGACTGGATGAACAAATCCTGTCTGCGCAGATATACGATTACTTTTAATTCACAGCCGATTTTTTGAAAATCTTTCACTGTCTTCTGCCAAAATCCCTTACGCCTGGTTCCGATTTTCCAGATCTCCTCATCCGACAGTACAACATCCGTATATGTTTCCGTCAATTCTCTCAGCATCTGAAATGCCGCTGCCTGCACGGCGGGCTCATCATACTGTACCACATTTCCTTCATTGAAAATCAGGAAATGCCCATTTCTGTTCTTATACCTGTTATCATTGCCAAATTTCGAAGTAAAATCGGGAAAGCAATACCCTTGTTTATTCAACAGCTTTTCGTTTTCGCGCAAAAAAGTCTGGACAGCAGTTGTCCCTGTTTTTGGTGTACCAATGCTTAAATGAACGGTTCCCATTTATTCATCCTTTCTTCCGTTTCTTAAATCTAAAAATTCCCCTTTATAGTATAATGAATAAATGTGATGCAAATTTGAGTTTTTCTATTTTTTCTGTTTCTGTATCTCTTCCAGCCGTTCTATTATGTGTTCCACCGCCTGTTCCAGTGTGCAGGTGCTGGTGTCAATCTGAATCTCCGGATTTGACGGAGGCTCATAAGCGCTGGATATTCCTGTGAAATTGGGAATTTCGCCTTTGCGGGCTTTTGCGTACAGCCCTTTCACATCCCGCTTCTCACATACTTCCAGCGGTGTGCTCACGTAGATTTCCACAAAGTTATCTCCAATAATCGTCCTGGCGTTTTCCCTGTCCTGGGCATAGGGCGAGATAAAGGCTGTGAGCACAATCAGACCTGCGTCGTTCATCAGCTTGGAAACTTCTGCCACCCGGCGTATATTTTCGATTCTGTCCTGCTGGGTAAAGCCCAGATTCCGGCACAATCCCATCCGCACATTGTCACCGTCCAGCAGCATGGTATGCCTGCCCAGAGCCAGAAGGCGTTTTTCCAATGCATTGGCCAGTGCCGACTTTCCGGAACCTGACAGTCCGGTAAACCACAGAGTCAGCGGCTCCTGCCCTTTCTGCGCAGAGCGCATCTGCCTGGTCACATCTGTCTTTTGCCACACCAGATTGTCAGAACGGCGCAGGTCGTGTTTGATCACTCCGCAGGCCGACGTCATATTAGTCACACGGTCTGTTAGGATAAAACCGCCCATAGCCTCACATCTGCTGAATTTATCCATCACAATCTTTTCTGACAGAGAAATCTGGCAGTCCGCAATCTCGTTTTTATAAATCACATCAGCCGGAACATGTCTTCCGTCGTTAATGTCAATTTTATATTTCACAGACATGACTGTACCAGGTGTGGTCTTGGTCCCCAATTTCACAAAATAATTCTTTCCGGGAATCAGCGGTTCATCATCCATCCACAAAAGCCTTGCGGAAATCATATTGCTGACCATTCCGCTGAAGCCGCTGACCAGCACACACCCTCTGGAAACATCCACTTCCCGGTCAAAAGCAATGGACACCGGCCATCCCGCCTCCGCTGTCTCCACCAGAGCATCCCCCCGGTAGATGCTTTTCACCTTTGCTTTCTCTCCGTTGGGAAGCACAGTGACTTCCGAGGAAACGGAAATACTTCCGGATTCAATCTGGCCCTGGAAACCACGATACTCAGAATTTGGCCGGCATACCCTCTGCACAGGCATCACAAATCCGGCTTCTTCCTTCTGTCCAGATGACACATCCACCTGCTCCAGATAAGCCAGAAGGGGTTTTCCCTCATACCAGCCCATACGCAGGGAGGTGTCAGTGATATTATCCCCTTCTGTGGCAGATACGGGAATGCTGCAGGCGCTTTCCACCTGGAACCCGGCAGTAATCTTCTCAATCTCCAGCACTACTTCATCAAAATACTTCTTATCATAGTGCACCAGATCCATTTTGTTCACGGCAAATACGAAGTGGCGGATTCCCATCAGATTGCAGATGCGGATATGCCGGCGGGTCTGCCTCTGCACCCCTTTTGCCACATCTACCAGAATCACTGCCAGATCCGCGAAGGATGCCCCCACCGCCATATTCCTGGTATACTCCTCATGCCCTGGCGCATCTGCCACAATAAAGCTTCTGTTATCCGTCGAAAAATACCGGTATGCCACATCAATGGTGATCCCCTGCTCTCTCTCAGCCATCAGCCCGTCCAAAAGCAGGGAATAATCCAGAGAGCCGTTCCTGCTTTTTAATCTGCTGTCCATCTCCAGAGCCCGTTTCTGGTCTGTGTACAAAAGCTTTGCATCGTAAAGCATATGGCCGATCAACGTAGACTTTCCGTCATCCACACTTCCACATGTAAGAAATTTCAATAAATCTTTCATTAAAAATAGCCCTCTCTTTTCCGGCGTTCCATACTTCCGGTTTCTTCATAGTCAATGACACGGCTGGTCCTCTCAGATGTGACTTCCCCCAGTGTCTCCTTCACAATTGCATCCAGGGTATCTGCCTCAGACTCCACAGCACCTGTCAGCGGGTAACAGCCCAGTGTGCGGAAACGCACTTTTTTCTGCTGGACTTCCTCTCCATCCTTAAGTTTCATCCTCTCATCGTCCACCATAATCAGATTTCCATCCCTGAGAACCACAGG
>CANSYV010000310.1 GCA_947651335.1 uncultured Lachnospiraceae bacterium | reverse complement strand
GACTCCAAGGGGATTTGAACCCCTGTTACCGCCGTGAAAGGGCGGTGTCTTAACCACTTGACCATGGAGCCATTCCCTCACAACACAACAAAGTATATCATATTGTTTTTACCATTGCAAGTCTTTTTTTGAAAAATTTTTATGTTTTTTTGTCCGCCTTCTTGACCGCTGTTTTGGGCTTTTTTGGGCCTTCTGAGCAGGTTGACATGGTATTAAAATAACGATAAAATAAGGACAGAAACCTACTGTGAAATATTAACGAATTTTTAATGAATTTAACCTTTCAAGAGGAAATTGCTCCTTGCAGCGCAGGTCCAGGATGGCAGGGGTCTCCTGGGCATTTTCGTACCAATCCCGGGCGTTTTCGTAATCCTGTATTTCTCTGTAATAATCTCCGGCTTCCAGGCAGAGTTCCGCACAGGGAGCTGCGGCAGTGCCGTTGAGACACAGACTGAGAAATTCCAGATGGTTCCTTTTTAAGCGGTTGATCCGTGCCAGCACGCACAGGGCTTCCATATGCTCGTCATTGCTTCGGGCAGGGTCCTGAAGTGAGGTTCGGAAAATGCTCTCTGCGTTGAGGAAATCCTGGGCAGTTCCGGCCATGAATAGTTCCCTGGCGTACATGTTGTGCAGGCGGGCGGACAGGGGGAGTCCTTTTTGGGCCAGGGAGTGCAGGAGTTCCAGATCCCGGCTGGCGTGGCTGCTGCCGGGCAGATGGAGGATTTCAATGTCACTATCATAGACCACAGGCTGCAGGCGTATAGTTTCGTGCACTGGTTCTATCCACTGGAAGGTGCGCAGCCGTTTGAAGAGTTTGGGACGGTAGTCCTTTTCAAAGTTTTCTGTTGTCTGGTAGTTGTGCTGGTTGACGTAGATCATTTGGACGATTTCGATTTCCGGCAGGAGGGTTTGTTTTAACTGGAGAAATTTCTGCCAGTTGGCACGATCCAGGACTTCATCGGCATCCGGTGCGTAAATATAATCACAGTGAGCCAGGGAAAAACTGTAGTTTCTTGCATGGGCAAAATCATCGCGCCATTGGTAATCGTAAATATGGCTGGTATATTCCGCGGCTATGTTTTTGGTGTGGTCCGTGGAACCAGTGTCGACGATGATCAGTTCGTCCCACAGGCCCTGTAAAGAATTCAGGCAGCGGGCCAGATGTTTTTCTTCATTTTTAACTATCATGCATATGCTGATGGTGGGCATGGCGGTGTTCTCCTTTTGGCTTTTTATTATGAATCAGCAAAGGCTGCTTAGTTTTTATCTATAGTAGTTATTGTGTAGGATTTTACAGGAATTGTCAATGATTATTCGTTGAGCCGGATTTTACAGGAATTGTCAATGGTTATTCGTTGTGCCGGCTGATTACCGCTGGTATAAGGAAGGCAGAGCAGTATATATACATTTTGATACACTCTGGGGTGGGAGTATAATGGGAAAAAAATACAAAAGCACACCAGGATTGGCAGCGCTGGATATGGCGGCTCTTGTCCTGGCTTATATCATAGGATATTATGTCCGGTTCCGCACACTGGAGGGAATCTTGGAGGAGCAGCTTTACCGCATCGGCATTGTGTGCCTGCTTTTGATTTATCTGTGTGTGGCGCTGCAGACAGATTTTCTGAAAGATCTGGTGGAGCGGGATTATGCGAAGGAGATTTTCTTAGTCTTTAGGATTAACTGTATATTGGCGGTTTTTATGGCGCTTCTGCTGTATTTTCTGCATATTGCGGGAGATTACTCCAGAATGTTTTATGGAGTGATTTTTGTGGCGGATATATGCCTGATGGGTTCCTTTCGGTGTCTGTGTAAAAAGCTGCTGAGAAATTACTATAAGGCGGATAAGTTTTCTCTGCGGTTTCTGATTCTGACTAATGGTGCTCTGGCAGAACAGGTGTATGGGGAACTAATCGAATGTGTCCCGGCGGATTACCGGCTGGATGGCATGGTGCTGCTGGATGACAGGAAGGATGCGCTGCCGGGAAAGCTGAAGGACATGGTAGTGGCCGCACGGGAGAATATGTACGATTATATCCGCCAGCAGGTGATTGATGAGGTGTTTATCAGTGTGAACAACTGCCCGGTGCACGAGATTGAAGATGTGATTTTAACGCTTCAGCATATGGGGATTGTGGTGAATGTGAATATCCAGACGTTTGGACTGAAGACCAAGGAGAAGGCTCTGCGGGAGTTTGGGCAGCATTCCGTGTTGACTTACAGTACCAATATGTTTGACAGCACCTCTCTGTTTTTGAAAAGAGGAATGGATATTATAGGAAGTCTTGTGGGCCTGTTTCTTACAGCGGTGCTGACAATTATCGTGGGACCTTTGATCTTTCTGGAGTCTCCGGGGCCAGTCTTCTTTTCGCAGGTGCGTATCGGGAAAAACGGCAGGCGGTTTAAGATTTATAAGTTCCGCTCTATGTATGTGGATGCGGAGAAACGGAAAGAAGAATTGATGGAACACAATGAAATGTGCGGGCATATGTTTAAAATGGCAAATGACCCCCGTGTGACTAAGGTGGGGGAATTTATCCGAAAGACCAGTATTGATGAGTTCCCTCAGTTTTACAACGTGTTAAAGGGTGATATGAGTCTGGTGGGCACCAGGCCTCCCACAGAGGATGAGTTCCTGCATTATACCAATGAGCAGAAACGGCGGCTGAGTCTGAAGCCTGGCATTACCGGGCTTTGGCAGGTGAGCGGGCGCAGTGACATTACGGATTTCGACGAAGTGGTGAAGCTGGATCTTCAATACATAGACCACTGGAGTATATGGCAGGACATTAGAATTGTTGGGAAAACAGTGGTGATGGTGCTGCGTGGTTCCGGGGCGCGCTGATGAGGTTGTCAGAATCTGTTTTCTGTGTTATAATAAAAAGCAATATTTTTCGGAATTGGAAGAAGGGTGTGGGAAATGAGCATTTTTGTGAACAGTGTGGCCAGTAACGGGAAGATTTATCAGAATAACGGCACGGCAGAAAGCGCGGGCAGCACGGAAAAAAACAGCGGTTCTTCGAAGAACAGCAATGTTTTTGGCAATATTCTGGCATCTGCGTTGGAACGTTGTTTTGCCGATTCTGTGGCCAGTTATAAAGAGAAGTTAGAGGCAGAACAGAATAAGGCGGGCAGCAGGTCAGCGTCATCGCCGGGAACTGTTTTTCAAATGTCAGAGA
>CANSYV010000309.1 GCA_947651335.1 uncultured Lachnospiraceae bacterium | reverse complement strand
TAAAAATCCAGTCCAGCAGCGCCACCCTCCAGCAGCATATGCTTCGTCTCTATGGGCTGTCTGGAATAGCCGGGAAGCTCACTCAATTCATCCAGTTTCCCATTCATATAATTGGCGACTTTCTGCAAATAATCAGAGCTCTCATATCCTCCCAAAGTAATCACCTTCCCGCCGATGATTACCTGCGCTGTATTTTTGCCTGCCATTCCCAGCCTCCTCTTATCCTAATTACATTCCCCTATTCATCTATTATAATCGAAATTTGCAGAAAAACAACCTTTTTATTCAGCGGACAGTCCTAAATGTGAATAAGCCAGCTCCCCGGCCACTCTGCCTCTGGGGGTCCGGCTGATAAATCCGTTTTGCAGCAGATACGGCTCATACACATCTTCCAGCGTTCCGGAATCCTCCCCGATGGAAGCCGCCAGCGTCTCAAGCCCCACTGGACCGCCTTTAAAATTTACAATCAGTGTCTTGAGTATTTTCCGGTCCACCTGATCCAGCCCGTACTGGTCCACCTCCAGCAGATCCAGCCCAAAAGAAGCCGTTTCCCTGGTGATTCTGCCGTTATATTTTACCTGGGCAAAATCCCGGATACGTTTCAGCAGGCGGTTTGCCAGCCTGGGGGTTCCCCTGGAACGGCAGGCAATCTGCATGGCCCCTTCCCGGTCAATCTCCACCTGCAGTACCTGGGCAGAGCGCAGAACAATGGTACAAAGCTCTTCCGGAGTGTAAAATTCCAAATGCTGTGTCACCCCGAACCGGTCCCGCAGAGGTGCCGTCAAAAGCCCTGCCCTGGTGGTGGCTCCCACTAAAGTGAAATGGGGAAGATCCAGGCGGATGGAATGGGCTGACGCGCCCCTGCCGATGATAATATCAATGGCAAAATCCTCCATAGCCGGATACAGCACTTCCTCCACCTGCCTGTTGAGACGGTGGATTTCATCCACAAACAGCACGTCCCCCTCCTGGAGATTATTCAGTACCGCAGCCATATCTCCCGGCTTTTCAATGGCAGGGCCGGAAGTTACTTTCATATGAACCTGCATCTCATTGGCAATAATCCCTGAGAGTGTGGTTTTTCCCAATCCCGGGGGGCCGTAGAACAGCACATGGTCCAGGGCATCTTTTCTTTGTTTTGCGGCCTCTATGTATATCTTTAAAGAACGTTTGATCTTCTCCTGCCCAATGTACTCATCCAGAGTCTGCGGGCGCAGGCTTCCTTCCAGACGCTTGTCCTCTTCTATCACATCTGTGGTAATCATTCTCTTTTCCATCTGTTAATCCTCAGACCATCTCTTTTAACGCCGCCCGCAGCAGTTCCTCCACATTCATGCCTTCCCCGCCGGATACCCGGCGCACAGCACTCCACGCCTCCTGCCTTCCGTATCCCAGTGCCTCCAGCGCGGCGGCGGCCTCCTGGACGGCGGCAGAATCCGTCTTTTGTCCGTCCGGTTCCTCTCCCTTTGAAATCTTCTGCTCAAAAGCCTCCTGGAGATTCATCTTATCCTTTAACTCCAGAATCACTTTCTGAGCCGTCTTCTTTCCGATTCCCGGGGCTTTGGCAATGGCCGCGGCGTCGTCGGACAGTATGGCGAAGCTTAAATCTTCCCCTGACAGACAGGATAAAATTCCCATGGCCCCTTTTGGCCCCACACCACTTACCCCCAGAAGAAGGCGGAACACCGCCAGATCCTCTTTATTCAGGAAACCGTAAAGCTGCATGGCATCTTCTTTCACATGCAGATAGGTGTGTATGGTCTTCTCCTCCCCTGTCTTTCCCAGCCGCTGAAGGGAAGAAGCAGGCATGAAAATACGGTAGCCCATATTCTGGCTTTCCAGTACAATCCCGTCCTTTTGGATTTCTGCGACGATTCCTTTTATGTACGCGATCATTCTCTATATACACGGGGCACCCTGGCTGTCAGATTACAGGCAAACTCATAGTTAAATCTTCCGCTCAGCTCCCCCATTTCCTCCATGGTGATTTGTTCTCCCCCATCCCGGCCGATGAGAGTCACTTCACTTTCCACCTCAGTCTGTGGAATATGGGACACATCCACCATAAACTGGTCCATGCACACCCGCCCCACAATGGGCGCTTTTTTCCCATGAATCAATACATACCCTTTGTTGGACAGGCTTCTGGGATAACCGTCCGCGTATCCCACGGGAATCGTGGCGATTCTCATTTGGTCCGGCGTGACAAATGTTCCTCCATAGCTGACAGGAACCCCTGGCTCTACGTCTTTGACGCAGACCACATGGCTTTTCAGCTCCATGGCAGGCCGCAGGGACACGCTCTGCGTGCGCACCTGGTCCGAAGGCATCAGTCCATATAAAATAATTCCCGCCCGGACAAGGTCCAGGTTTGCCGCCGGATAATTCATAATTGCCGCACTGTTGGAACAGTGGCGGTACTTCAGACAGACGCCCTTTTCCTCAAGGGCCCGCGCAAATGCCTGATACCGCTCAAACTGACGGACAGAAGGCTGGGAATCGTATTCATCTGCCCTTGCAAAATGGGTGAACAATCCGGTAATCTCCAGCCCGGGAAATGACGCGATCTCCCTGCAGACCTGCGCAGACTCCTGATTATCCGAGAATCCAATCCGGGTCATACCGGTATCCAGGGCAAAATGAGCCTCCATCACCCCTGACTGCCTGAGAGCCGCCTGAGACATTTTCTCAGCCATTTCCCTGGTGAATATAACAGGGATCAGCTTCTCCCTGCACATCCTGTCATAATCTTCCTGGAATGTATATCCCAGTATTAAAATCCGTTTACGGATGCCTGCTTCCCGAAGACGGTACCCTTCTTCCGCAGTGGCCACGGCAAATCCCCACAGATACGTTTCATTTTCCAATTTCCTCGCAATGGGAACGGCTCCATGGCCATACCCATCTGCCTTAATCACTGCCGCCACCTGTGTATGGCGGGCTGTCATGCCGTGAATCTGCCGTAAATTCCACAAAACTGCTTCCAAATCCACATATGCGCAGACCCGGCGGTGTAGATTTTCCATAATCATTTACCTGTAATCTCCCAGGAAAAATAAGGCTGTGGTCCCGGGACCGGAGTGGGCGCCGATGGTTGCGCCTACATAGTTGATAATTACTGTCTCAATAGGATAAAGCTCCTTGATCTTCTCAGCCACATACCTGGCATCGTCTTCACAGTCCCCGTGGCTG
>CANSYV010000308.1 GCA_947651335.1 uncultured Lachnospiraceae bacterium | reverse complement strand
GTTCGATCACATCATCGGTGCGCAGACCGCGCCCGATATCGCCAGCCAGCCTTCTTCTTCAGAACGTGTCTTAAAGGCTGCCGCCGCGGTCTGCGCTTTCCACAGAAGACGATTTTAAGACACGTTCCAGACTCTTCAACATGTTCTATAAATAATATATTTTTCAATAGATCATATCATAACACGCATATAGTCTGTTTACAAACAGAATTGTAAACTTTATAATTTATTAAGAAATGACTGTGCATATGACAGTAAATTTTGAGAAGAAAAAAGGCAGGTTACCGCTGGATGCCGGAGAGTATTTCATCAATCCATTCGCTGACATCATAGGTGTCGCTGTCAAATAATTTGATGATTACTCCGTAAGGTTCCTGGTCATTGGCGAAGGCGTTGGCTTCGTCTGTGTCCACGTGCATGGACAGGGAAAAATTTTTATGTACCCGGACGATTACATCCGCGTAGATCAAAGCTCTTTCGTAACTTTTGGTCAGGACGAATACGGATTCATTATCTTTTACATGCATTTTATAGGCCTGGGTAGGCGTCATGTGAATGTGCCTTTTTGCAACAATGACTCCCTGGCTGATATCAATGGTGCTGTTTGGGCCGGAGAGCGTACAGCCCGGCGTGCCCTCAATATCCCCCGACTGGCGGATGACGGCAGGAATCCCCAGCTTTCTGGCATCTGTAAGGGAAATTTCCACCTGTGTCTCTGGGCGCAGGGGCCCCAGCAGGGCTATATTTTCGAATTGTCCTTTAGGGCCGATTACAGTGACCCGTTCTTTTGCCACAAATTGGCCCGGCTGGCTTAACTCTTTTTGAAAGGTAAGTTCAGAACCGGTCCCGAAAAGTTTTTCAAAATCTTCTCTGCAGATGTGCATGTGTCTGGCAGAGGTCTCAATTGGAATTTTGATGCTCATATGATTGCAGCCTTTCTGGAGCGTGTGCGGTGATTTTACACGCTGATATTGGTTGATTGAAACAATGGTATATAGATGCCAGCCATACAGCGGGCAGTAAATATTATACTATTGTCTGGTGGAATCGGCAAGAAAGAAAGTATATTTATATATTTTTTATTTTTATTTGCTTGTATCAGAGGTGAGAAAATAGTAATATAGCAGTATCAGGGATTGGGAGGGATTGCAATTGAGGGAAAAATTTTACCGTTTTATGCAGGGAAGGTATGGAAATGACCAGTTTAACCGCTTTTTAATGACGCTTTCTCTGATTGTTCTGGGGCTGTCCGTCATTTGGAAGCCACAGCTGTGTCTGGCCGCTGTCATTTTATTGGGGTGGGCCTATTGCCGCATGTTTTCAAGGAAAGTGTATACACGGGCAGTGGAGAACCAGCGCTATCTGGAGATTAAGGAGAAGGTTTTGATCAGGCTCCGCAGGGAGAGGAGGCAGCTGGAACAGAGGAAAGAGTATCATATCTACAAATGCCCTGGTTGCGGGCAGAAAGTGCGTATTCCCAGGGGAAAGGGAAAGGTGGAGGTGCGCTGTCCAAAGTGCGCGCACACGTTTGTGAAGAAGAGTTAGCCTATGTTTATGGAAATTTTGGAAGTCTATCTGGCTGTGATAAATCTGGCGGCTTTTGGTATGTTTGGGATTGATAAAAGCCGTGCGAAAAGACAGCGCTGGCGTATACCGGAGCGCAGGCTCCTGGCTGCTGCCCTGTTTGGCGGGAGTCTGGGAGCTCTGGCGGGCATGTATGTGTTTCGCCATAAGACCAGGCATAAGCTGTTTTCTGTGGGGATTCCGCTGTTGTGTGTATTGCAGGCGGGCGTGGTGATTTTGTATTTTACGAAATATTTGTGATATGTTTTGGAGGAAGAAATGAGATTAGAAAAGTTACAGAAATATATACAGTCTAAGGGATGGAAGAGCCAGTACACAGAAGAAGACGGGTGTGGAAGCGTTGACTTTGAATATCGGGGTATCCAGTATCATGTATGGGAATTTCCCGATGGGGAAGGCGCGGAGAGCAATGTGAGAGATGGGGGAAGGCAGGAGGAATTTTCGGGGAATTATGAAGATGATATTTTGTCTGTGATAAAAAGCTGGAAATAGGCAGGCATCCTTTTAGCAAAACGGCCGGAGAATCTAAAGCTGTGTGCCGGTATCAGATTGTCCGGCCGTTTTGTCAGGGGATTTTGATGGTGATTTTATTTGGTGGTAATTAATGTGCTGTAACCGGCGTCTCTCAGCCGCTGTTCCATGGCGATGGCATTTCCCAGCTGCAGGTAGGCGCCTACCTGTACCTTATAGTAGCCATCCTGATCCAGTAAAAATGCAGGATACCCCTGGTCCAGCAGTTCATATAAAAGCTGGTCAGCATATTGTCTGTTCTTAAATGCACCGGCCTGTACCCGGTAATAGGTGGGAGTGGTCACATCTTCTTCTCCCAGTGTTCCCAAAATGGCACTGGCGATGGCCTGGGCGATCTCATCGAATTTTTCATCGAACATGGCATTATCCTGCTCATTGTTCAGGAAACCGGCTTCGATCAGCACAGAAGGCATGGTGGTCCTGCGCAGCACCACCAGACCCGGGCGCTCTTTTACCCCCAGATTCTGGAAGCCCAGTTCCCCTAAAGCACCTGCGATGTTTTCTGCCATATCGTATTTAATCCCGGATTTGTCGTACACCAGTGTTTCCACACCCGTATACTGGCCTGGTATGGGGCTGGAATTGCGGTGAAAAGACACAAAATAGTCTGCGCCAGACTGATTGGCAATGGTAGCCTTCTGAAAAGGGGTCTGATAAATATCGGTTGTGCGGGTGTACTCCACGTCCACTCCGCTGTTCTTCAGGATATTTCCCACAGCCAGGGCCAGCCGCAGGGTATCGTCTTTTTCCTGTCTGTCGTTGGAGACAGCGCCCGGGTCCGCGCCGCCATGTCCTGGAAGTTATCAGCGGGGAATAGATATGTTCATTCTTTCCTGGATGTAGCCGGCCAGTATATTAGCAGTCCGTTCAATACCCAGGCGGCTGCTGTTGATGGAAATATCGTAGTTTTGAGAATGCCCCCATTTTTTCAGGCAGTAATAATTATGATAATCCTTCCTCTTTTTATTCTGGCGGTTGATTAAGATTTCCGCTTTTTCTTTGGAGATACCCTGCTGGGAAGAAATCCGGTCTATTTTGTATGACAAATCTGCCAGAATAAAAATAGAAACCATACAGGAATAATCACGCAGT
>CANSYV010000307.1 GCA_947651335.1 uncultured Lachnospiraceae bacterium | reverse complement strand
GCTGGAGCTGTTGTATGCAACGGGTATGCGTGTGAGTGAGCTGATTCATCTTCAAATGGAAGATGTGAATCTGGAGATGGGATATATCACATGCCAGGAAAATGGAAAAGAGAGGATTATTCCCATCAACAAGGCATCGAAGAATGCATTGAAACGGTATCTGCAGGAGGCGAGAAATGATTTGGTGAGGGACAGCGGCTCCTCCAATCTGTTTACCAATTGTTCCGGTTCGGCCATGAGCCGTCAGGGATTTTGGAAAATGGTAAAGAGATATGCCAGAGATGCCGGGATAACCAGAGACATCGCGCCCCATACACTGCGCCATTCATTTGCGGCACATTTGCTGCAGAACGGTGCTGATATTAAGAGTGTACAGGAGATGCTGGGACATTCTGATATTTCTACTACCCAGATTTATCTGAACCTGGGTACCAGTAAAATAAGAGATGTATATATGAAGACCCATCCCCGGGAATAGGGGACGGGTCTTTTTGTTTCAGCATTGTTCCGCGATGGTGTACAGCAGGCGCTCAGAATCTTCCCATCCCAGGCAGGCGTCTGTGATGGATTTCCCGTATACGTGGCTGCCGCCGATTTTCTGGTTTCCTTCTACAATATAGCTTTCCACCATAACACCTTTCACCAGTCTGCAGATGTCGCTGTCCACTCTGCGGCTGTGGAGCACCTCTTTCGTAATACGAACCTGCTGCTCATACTGTTTGTTGGAATTGGAGTGGTTCACATCCACTAAAGCAGCGGGGTTTTTCAGGTCTTTTGCCAGATATTTTTCCAACAGCAGCCGGATATCCTCATAATGGTAGTTGGGGATGGCCTCTCCGTGCTTGTTAACAGCTCCCCGTAAAATGGTGTGGGCCAGCGGGTTTCCGGTTGTCCTGACTTCCCAGCCCCGGTAAATAAAGCTGTGCCCCCCCTGTGCGGCTATCACAGAGTTTAACATAACGCTGATGTCACCGCTGGTGGGGTTTTTCATGCCCGCGGGAACATCCATGCCGCTGACTGTCAGGCGGTGCTGCTGGTCTTCCACAGAGCGGGCACCTACGGCCACATAAGAGAGAAGGTCCGACAGATAGCGGTAATTTTCCGGGTAAAGCATTTCATCGGCACAGGTGAAGCCGCTTTCCTCGATGACCCGCATATGCATCTTGCGGATAGCAAGAATGCCTGTGAGCATATCCGGTTTTTTCTCAGGGTCCGGCTGGTGTACCATGCCTTTATAGCCTTCCCCGGTGGTTCTGGGCTTGTTGGTATACACCCGGGGGATGATTAATACTTTGTCTGCGATTTTATCCTGCACTTTGCGCAGACGGCTGACGTAATCGCAGACAGCGTCCTCATTATCTGCGGAGCAGGGTCCGATGACTGCCAGAAATTTCTGGGATTTTCCGGTGAACACATCTTGAATCTCCTGATCTCTTTCTTCTTTTAATTTACGGATTTTTTCAGAAATTGGATACTGCTCTTTGATTTGTGCGGGTGTCGGCAGTTTTGTAACAAATTCAAATCCCATGATTTTTCTCCTTTGCGCAGGTTAGTCCCTTATCTTAAAATTTATCCGCTTTATTATAATACATTTTGGGCGGATTGTCGATTCAGTATTTTTTATTCTTTTTTTAAAATCCCCATGCAGACCAGAACCGCCAGGTAAAAAACGCTGCAGACTGCCATTTCCAGGCCCAGGACAGCGATGGGGGGCAGGAATTTCAGGACTCTGAAAAATGCTGAGAAAAACAGGGTGCTTCCCAGTGCGATGCTTAAGGCTGCGGCAGGCTTTAACAGCCAGGACACGGCGTCTAAGCAGATTTCGGAATAACGGTGCAGGGCGGCAAAATCCAGGGCCGCGCAGAGCAGCTCACTGGCAAGCAGTCCCCATAGATACCCCTGGATTCCCTGAGAGGGGACAGCGAATAACACCATGAGTATGCGCAGGCTGACCCCCAGGGCATTGTTGATAAAACACAGGCCTGTTTTGCCCAGGCCCTGGAGGATGCTGGACAGTGTCACATCCAGGTATAAAAAGGGGCAGATAAAAGACAGAATGCGCACAAAGAGCCCGGCGGCGCTGCTGTGGAATAAATACAGACCCAGCCGGGGACCGTAGCAGAAGAAAAGGCCGGTGCTGAAAATACCCAGAATCAGGCAGTATTTTAATGTTGTCTCTATGGTATTTTGGATGGCGCGGTTATTGCCCCGGGCCTGTGCCTCGCTGACTGAGGGCAGAAGCATAACAGAGACGGCATTGGTGATGGTGGAGGGAAACAGCACCAGCGGCAGGGCCATACCGCTGAAAGTTCCGTAAATGCTGAGAGATTGTGTGGTATTTAGCCCGGACATGCGCAGCCGGACTGGGATTAAAATGGCTTCCAGGCTGTTCAGCAGCGTAATCAGTACCCGGTTGGCTGTCACAGGGGCGGATAAAGGAATAATATCTTTTAAAATGCGGCCCGGGTGACGGACGCTTCCCAGGGAAAACTTTTGAGCCTGTAAATGCCAGGCAGCGGCGGCCAGTGAAAAGACCATGGCTGTAAGTTCTCCGCACAGCATACCGGCTGCAGCGATGACAGGAGTGGGTTTGAGGCCTTTGGACAGCATGACCAGATAAACCAGATAACTGGACATCACCCGCGCGGCCTGTTCCAGCAGCTGGGAGACGGCAGGCAGCCCTGTCTGTTTCCGGGCAAAAAAGTAACCGCTGATGCAGGTGTGCAGGGAGCCCATGGGGATGCTGTACGCCATGAGTCTTAACATGGGCAGTGTACGTGGTTCGGAAAGTATTTTTTCACTCAGAAACGGAGCATAATGGTGCATGGCCCAGCCGGCTGTACAGGACAGCAGAAAAGACCAGACGGTTCCCACGAGAAACGTGCTGTTGGCTTCCTGCGCATCATCCAGAGCCAGTTTTGCAGAGACAAAACGGGAAATTGCCATCTGGATGCCCGCTGTGGTAAGCGCATAGCATAGCATGTTCAGGGGAAAAATGAGCTGGTAGATTCCCATTCCTTCCGCACCAATGGCATGAGAAAGGAATATTCTATAAAAAAAACCTATCAATCTGGTTAATAATCCGGCGGCAGTGAGGATAAACGCACCCCGGATCAGACGTTGTCCATTTCCCATAAAGGTTTTTTCAGCTCCTTACCATATTCTTTAGGACATGGATGCTGTCTATATGTAAATTCTTTTTCAGGATTTATCGT
>CANSYV010000306.1 GCA_947651335.1 uncultured Lachnospiraceae bacterium | reverse complement strand
TTACAGCTTTATCTTCGCCATGTTGTCCGATTGCTGCATTTACAGCTTCTTCTGTCATTTCGTATACTTTATCATTTCCGTTAAAGACAGTATCAAATAATAACATTCTCCAAAAGTCCTCCACCTTATTTAAATGCCCAGCGCCGCGCGTTTTTCTTCAATGCGCGCAATCATCATGTCTCCCAGCTTTTCGATATCGTGTTCCACCGTATAGGCTGCTTCCACCCAGTCACGGATACCGCCTTTCAACAGCCCGTCCACCTGGCTGGAACCTGTTGCATAGGGCTCTACACCCAGATAGGTGTCAATGCCTGTGGCCACCACATAATTTCCAATGGAAACGGCTTTTTCTGACATCCACTCCGGCGCGCATCCTACCAGCGGAATCTGAGAAATGTTCCATCCGGAATCAATGGCTATCCGGGAGGCCAGCACTACCATACGGCTGATATCCACGCAGGAGCCCATGTGAAGAACCGGGGGAATATCCACCAGCTCGCAGACACGTTTCAGTCCGGCGCCGCAGAATTCTTTTGCCCGCTTATCCATCAATCCGGCTTTTGCCGCCGCCTGGGCGGAACATCCGGATACCACCAGAATGATGTCATTGGCCAGCAGTTTTTTCATCAGCTCTATATGGGCATAGTCTGGACGCACTTTTGGGTTATTACATCCCACCATGGCCACGGCTCCCCGAAGGACACCGGCTTTTACACAGTCAATCAGCGGTTTCATAGTTCCCCGCTCATCTACCTGAGAATTGGTGACCCCATCCAGTTTCCGTTCTATTTCTTCTACAGAAAAGCCCACGAAAGCCTTTTGTTTCATCTGGGGAATATGTACCAGTTCCGGCTTCCGGTTCTTGAAATTCTCAATGGCCGCCTTCACAATCATTTTGGCATTGTCCCCCGCTGTAGCGGAATTAAACCTGATAAATTCGGAATCCGGCATCTGGGCAATGGGAGACGTGGTGATAAATTTTGTGTGGAAGCATTTGCTCAAGGGGCCAAGGGCCGGGAAAATACACTGCACATCCACAACAATCGCCTCACAGGCTCCTGTGAGCACCACATTTTCCTGCTGGAGGAAGTTTCCTGCCATGGGAATTCCCCGGCGCATGGCTACCTCGTTGGACGTACAGCAGACGCCGGATACAGTAATCCCCTGGGCACCCATTTCTTTTGCGTAGGCAATCATATCCGGGTGCTCTGCATATTCCACAATCATTTCCGAGAGGGACGGGTCGTGTCCATGTACCACAATGTTTACATTTTCCTCCACCATTACCCCTAAGTTTGCCTCTGTCTCCACTTCATGGGGTGTTCCGAACATAACATCTGAAAACTCTGTGCCGCACATGGAGCCGCCCCATCCGTCAGACATGCCGGAACGCAGGGACTGCCTTACCAGTGCTTCCGCCTTAGAGGAATTTCCCATATGGGTCATATGCATGGCCGTGGACACTTCCCGGTCAATGGCCCTGGGCTGGATTTCTTCCCGTTTCCAGATCTCCTGGGTATGTTTCGGCGCCCGGCTCAGCCACCTGGATATGCCGTGGGGTTTTCCGTATTCCAGCAGTGCCAGCTCTGACATCTCATGAGCCAGATCGTAAATATCCTTCCCTTCTGTCTCCACATCCCATTCCTTTGCAATGCGGATGAGTTTTTCCGGGTCTTTCACTTTGTAATTTCCGTCCGGAGCCACATTGCTGAGGGTGTGGCAGATTTCCCGGCCATGATCAGAGTGGGTGGCAGCGCCGCCTGCTGTAAAACGCAGGAAATTCCTCCCCACGATTCCATGTACATCACAGCCGCAGATTCCCTTGGGCGCTTTCTTCGAAACCCGGCATGGCCCCATGGAGCAGATCCGGCAGCACACTCCGTCTTCACCGAATTTGCAATGGGGTGTTTGATTTTTCACACGCATCTGCCAGGAGTCCGCACCCACACGTGCGCCTGTTTCCAATAGACGCTGGGTAGAGGCTTCCATTTCCTCAACTGTTGTCAGTTTAAATTCGCTCATACTGCATTAAACCCTCCTGTTAAAATATTTTTTATTTATTCAATCAAGATAAAAAAATTATACAGGGTTTCCGGTATTTCAAACAGCATCGGTTAGCTGTACCCTTTCAACAATTTGGAATGCAGGGCGAGTCTGCTCAGAAGCCAATCAGGCAAAAACCCGGCAGAATGCATAGCTCTCCTGCCGGGTTTTTGTGGTTTATGTATGGAGTTTTTTGAAGCAACAGTTCATAAACTTTCATAAACTGCTGTCAGCGGCACCGGTACGGCACTGGGCGGATGTATCTTTGTGTCGTACTCCTTAAGCCAGGTACATGGTATCATGAATTCGCTATATGTAACAGCAAAAATCTTTTGATAGGATTCTCTTATCTGGTGATAGCGCCCTCTCGTATGTCTTTCAGCCATTTTGATACATGCCTGCGGAATAATTCCATCTCCGCTGTCATGGCTTCCCCCTTCCGGGTGAGCATGCAGGCTTTCCATTCGTATCCCTCTCCCCTGAAAGGCAGGCAGACCAGGCCATCTGTGGACATATCCTCTAAAACAAAATCCAGGATTACGGAGATTCCTCTATTCTCACGGCACATTTTATGGCAGAGGCTGAATCCGCTGGTCTCAAACGCGATATCCGGTTCAAACCCTGCTTCGCGGCATTTTTCCAGAATCAGATGATGGATCTTAAACTCACTGCTCTCGATAAACAGTTTCTCTCCCTTTATGTCTTCTGCGGTTACTGTCCCGCGAAGTGCCAGGGGATGGTTTTCATGAACCAGCAGTTTTATGTGGCAGCTGGCCAGCGGGGTCATCTCATAGAGCCCTTCTTCAAAGGGCCCGATGGCAAACGCCACATTGCCATCCTTTTTCTGAAACCTCCTCTCCACCTCCCTGTCCGGATATTCCCGGTAGGAAAATTCAATCTCCGGATAGCTCTCCCGAAACCGGTTGATACACTCCGGGGTGAGAAGCCGGAGGATTCCATAGGCTGACAGAAGGTCAATCACGCCGGAATACCTCTGTTCAATATGCAGGATGTCATTTTTCATTTCCCTGTAATCAGCGAGAATTTTATCCACTTTTTCGTAAAAGCACTGACCGCTCTCTGTCAATTCGATACCGCTGCTGGTCCGGGTCAGTAATCTGGCTCCCAGTTCATTTTCCCTTTTGAAACTATCTCATTTTGGTCAGATATTCTCTTTTTATTTCCGCCTGTATCACCTGTCCTATC
>CANSYV010000305.1 GCA_947651335.1 uncultured Lachnospiraceae bacterium | reverse complement strand
GCTGTCCAGATTGTGCAGCTGGCATAAAGCATTTTTAAAACACTCTCCAGTGTACTAATCGTCTATTCTGAAAATGAATTCCACCTGGTCTTCGCAATTGTCCAGCCGGTCTTCCAAAGCTTCGATTTCCCGCTCCTGTTCCTGGTACTGGGCGGCGTCCACACTGCCGTTAGCATATTGGGATTCCAGGGTATCTTCCATATAATCCAGTTCATTGTCCAGGGCGTCAATTTCGTTTTTCAGAGCAAGAAACTGCTCCTTTTGTTCCTGGGCCGAGCCTGAGGGAGTAAGGTTTCCAATCCTCTGTTCCAGATCCTGTATACTGTCGGTAAGTACAGAGAGATTGGGGGTGTTTGCGGCGCTTTTTTCCTGGCCGCCGGGAGTGGGCTCAGCAGGGGTATTTTCCTCCTGCGAAGAAGGTGCAAAAGTGCTCTCGTCTTGTGTGGACTGGGCAGGAGTGCTCTGTGTCTGCGAAGGCGCATTTGTCTGGTTTTGGCCGCCGCAGGCAGTGAAACTTAACATGGCAGTGACAGAAAGAATGCTTAACAATACTTTTAAACGCATAATTAATTTCCTCCGTTTCTGTTTACTATTATATACCGGATGGATGGAATTTATCAATTATAAGTTTTGTGCCGGTCTGTCTAGCCGGCCTGTCTATTTTCTTTGTCTTGACTTTTATTGGAAAACAGTTTAAAATTAATGCTATGTGATTGTACAATGAAAATTTAATAAGGAGGTGCTCCGGTGACGAGTGCAATAATTGTTGCTGTTATTGTAATTGTCGCTGTAGCTGTCGCACTGCTTATTGCAATTCCCATTGCTTGCAGAACAGCCGTTGCCAACAAAGAGAAGCTGGATGCCCAGACCATTGGCACAGCGGAGGAAAAAGCAAGAAACATCATAGATGAGGCGTTAAAGGCTGCTGAATCAAAAAAGAGGGAAGCCCTGTTGGAAGTGAAAGAGGAATCTCTGAAAAGAAAAAATGAATTGGAAAGAGAGACGAAAGAGCGGAGAACAGAGCTGCAGAAATATGAGAAGCGGGTTTTGTCCAAGGAAGAGTCTGTGGATAAAAAAGCGGAAATTGTGGAGAAGCGTGAGGCAGAATGTACGGCGAGAATCACAAATATACAAGAAAAAGAAAGTGAAATTAATGAATTACACGAGCGGGGAGTGCAGGAGCTGGAGAGAATCTCGGGCTTAACCTCCGAACAGGCAAAAGAATATCTTCTGAAAACTGTTGAAGATGATGTGAAGTTTGATACTGCCAAACTTTACAAAGAACTGGAAAGCCGGGCCAGAGAAGATGCGGAAAAGAAATCGAAAGAATATGTGGTCAATGCCATTCAAAAATGTGCGGTAGACCATGTGTCAGAGGCTACCATTTCCGTAGTCCAGCTTCCCAATGATGAGATGAAGGGACGGATTATCGGCAGGGAAGGACGCAATATCCGTACACTGGAAACTCTGACAGGTGTGGATTTGATTATTGATGATACTCCGGAAGCGGTGGTATTGTCAGGGTTTGACCCTATCCGCAGGGAAATTGCAAGAATTGCCCTGGAAAAACTTATTGTAGACGGGCGGATTCATCCTGCGAGAATCGAAGAAATGGTGGAAAAAGCACAGAGGGAAGTAGAGTATAATATCCGGGAAGAAGGCGAAGCGGCGGCCATGGATGTGGGAGTACATGGAATTCATCCGGAGCTGATTCGTCTGCTGGGACGTATGAAATTCCGTTCCAGTTATGGACAGAATGCGCTGAAGCATTCCATTGAAGTAGCTCTGCTGGCCGGACTGCTGGCCGGCGAAGTGGGCGCAGATGTGCGGGTGGCAAAACGTGCAGGTCTGCTCCATGATATTGGAAAGTCTATTGACCACGAGGTGGAGGGTTCGCATATTCAAATCGGTGTGGATCTCTGTAAAAAGTATAAAGAATCCCACGTTGTGGTGAACGCAGTGGCGGCACATCATGGAGATGTGGAGACAGAATCCTTAATCGCCTGTATTGTACAGGCTGCGGATGCGATTTCAGCGGCCAGGCCAGGCGCGAGAAGGGAGACTCTGGAGACATATACCAACAGATTACAGCAGTTAGAGGAGATTACAAACGGATTCAAAGGTGTGGATAAATCTTTTGCCATTCAGGCGGGGCGTGAAGTGCGTGTGATGGTTCTTCCAGACCATATCAGTGATGCGGATATGGTTCTGCTGGCCAGGGATATTTCAAAAGCCATAGAAACGGAGTTGGATTACCCAGGTCAGATTAAAGTGAATGTGATACGGGAAAGCCGTGTTGTGGACTATGCTAAGTGATAATTCTGCACATAATTGAGCTTAATTATAATGGTACAGGCTTGTAAACCAGTGTTTACAGGCAGGTACCATTTTTTGTCGTACAGAAAACTTTGTTCCCCGTATGACCAAAGCCCTCCGGGGGATGCGCGCCAGAAATTATAAAAGGCAGGTTCTAAACTTTCGGAATTTCCATAGATTGATAAGAGGTGATTGAGCATTGAAGAAGAATCAGATGGAAATTCTGTTTGTGGTGGGATTTGTCCTGGGTGTGGTACTGCCGAATATTTTGTGGAAAACGGAATTGGAGGAAAAAGGTCTTCCTGGTCTGTATCTGCTCACCAGGATCAGTCCGGGCATGCCTGCGAATCCGGAATATTTTTTCTATGTATTAAAGACCAGGGGAAGTATTTATATTCTGTGCATGCTGTGCGGATTGTCAATCTTTGGACTCCCCGTATCCGTGGTGGCCAGTGTCTGGATGGGGTTTTTGATGGGGTCCGTGCTGACGGTGTCTTTGCTGGAGTTTGGGGTGGAGGGACTGTTTCTGGCAGGAGCGCTTTTTCTGCCGCAGTATATTGTTTACATACCCGTTTCCCTGACTTTGTACAGGAGAAATTTTCAAATCTCTGTAAAATGCTGGAAAAATCAGAGGCTGACCCCGCAGGAGCGGAGAGAATACGGAGTATTCTGTGCCATGGCGGCAGCGCTGCTGGCAGTGGGAATGTTTTTGGAAAGTTATCTGAATCCGGTTTTGGTTGAAATGGTTGTCGATAAACTCCATTTCTTTTAGAGTGTAATTGAAAAAATGTTTGATTTTATAGTGAAAAGAGTTTATAATAAGTATAATTAATTTTTATTACTGGGGAAAATATTTGAAGGGTGAATTGCTTTTACAATTACGAAGGATAGGACTGCGTAAAGATGGAAAATGCAATTCAGGAATTTATCGATTATCTACAT
>CANSYV010000304.1 GCA_947651335.1 uncultured Lachnospiraceae bacterium | reverse complement strand
AAAGAGAATCTTAGCATAGGACATAAAGGACAGCACATTGCGTATCTGCTCTGTATAGCGGTATATGGTTTTATCATTTTTTTCCACCAGATCCCATTTGTTCACCACAACAATGATGCCTTTTCCCTTTTCATGGGCAATCCCTGCAATCTTAGCGTCCTGCTCCGTAACCCCCTCGCTGGCATCAATGACCATCAGCACCACATCGGAACGCTGGATGGCCGCCACTGCCCGAATCACACTGTACCGTTCCAGGTCTTCTTTTACCTTGCTCTTTCTTCTCAGCCCGGCTGTGTCTATGAAAATATATTCCTGCCCCTCCCAGGTCACTGCAGTATCTACGGCATCCCTGGTGGTTCCGGCTATGTCTGACACAATGACCCTCTCCTGGCCCAGAATTTTATTTATAATGGAAGATTTCCCCACATTGGGCTTTCCCACTATGGCCACACGGGGGGTGTCATCCTCCTCTTCCTCCAGAAAATCTTCCGGAAAATCTTCAATCACCCGGTCCAGCAGATCCCCGATTCCCAGCTTTCCGGCAGCTGAAATGGCCACAGGCTCTCCCATTCCCAGGTTATAAAACTCGTAGGTATCCATCTCATATTTGGGGCTGTCCACCTTATTCACTGCCAGAATCACCGGTTTACGGCTCCGTCTCAGCATATCTGCCACTTTGCTGTCCGCATCCACCAGCCCCTGGCGCACATCTGTCATAAAGATAATTACATCTGCCGTCTCAATGGCAATCTGTGCCTGCTCCCGCATCTGCCTCAGAATGATATCACTGCTCTCCGGCTCGATACCTCCTGTATCAATCATGGTGAAACGCCTGCCCCGCCATTCCACATCCGCGTAAATCCGGTCCCTGGTCACGCCGGGAGTCTCTTTTACGATGGAAATCTTCTCTCCTGCCATTGCGTTAAACAGTGTAGATTTCCCCACATTCGGCCTTCCCACTATGGCTGCTATCTGTTTGCTCATATATCTGTCTCCTTTTATGCTTTCCTTTTATGGGCGGCCCGATCACCGCCTGCAGCAAATCCCCGCCGGAAGAATCCACTACAATCACCGGAACACCCAGACGCTGTTCCAGCTCCCCCACGGTCCAGTCATCCAGAAACACTTCCTCTCCGCTTTTGAGCATATTGCAGGGTATCAGCAGTTTTTCCCCCAGCTCCTGTCCCTGCAGCTGTTCATACAAATCCTGCCCGGTCACCAGTCCTGAGACTGTAATCTGTTCTCCGAAGAAACGGTTTTCCACAGAAAACACCTGCAGATGAACCTGTGGGAATTTTCTGCCGATCCACCTCATATAATTTTCCAGAAAAGGCGCGGCCAGACTGCCGGTGGCCAGACTGCCCCTAACCGTTCTTGCGTCCCCTTCCTGTTTCTCAAGTTCTTCTCTGATTTCTTCTTCCAACAGCCGCAGCATCCCCACTCCGTTTTCCAGCTGGGGATAATCTTCATATTCCTCCTGCCGCGGCAGCGGTCTTCCCGCCAGCAGATACCACTCATCGCTGGCAAATACAAAGCGGCTCCCGCTCTCATGGCGCAGCTGCTCCTGATACGTTTCTATGACCTCCAGTACTTCCCTGGCTTCTTTCCTCCCAAACGGCTGCAGAGGCTCTAAATGTTCCCGGAAACGGGTGAGGCCCACAGGAACCACCGAGAGACTTTTCATATGGGGATGAAAGCCCGCCAGCGCTTCTATGGTTTCTTTCAGCACACTGCCGTCGTTATAGTTTCTGCAGAGCACAATCTGGCCGTTCATCTCAATACCTGCCTGTGCCAGAAACTTAATCTTTTCCAGCACATCCCCGGCAAAACGGTTATTCAGCATCCGGCATCGAAGTTCAGGGTCCACAGTATGAACGGAAATATTGATAGGTGAAAAACGGTACTGCACAATCCGCTCCAGCTCCTGCCTGTCCATATTGGTCAGTGTAATATAATTCCCCTGGAGAAACGAAAGCCTGGAATCATCATCTTTAAAATACAGGGTATCCCGCATGCCCAAAGGCATCTGGTCAATAAAGCAGAAAATACACCGGTTGGAACAGGAATGGTACTCATCCATCAGACCATTAGAAAACTGAACACCCAGTTCTTCCTCATAGTCCTTTTCCACTTCTAACAGCCACTGTTCTTTGTCCGCTCTCTCTATTAAGAGCTCCACATATTCTTCCCGCATCTCATACTGATAATCAAAAATATCCCGGATTTTCCGGCCGTTGATTTCCAGCAGACGGTCCCCCGGCTGAAGCCCCATCTCTTCGGCAATGCTGTCCGGCTCCACTGCTTTTATTTCATGTCCCTGGTATTCCTGCTTCTTCATCATGACCCCCTCAATCCTATCTGAGTGCTTTTACTATCATACCAATTTACGGATGAAAAAGCAATAAATTTCCTTGACTGGCCCCAGTGCAAAATGATATAACAGATATAGAAGGGAATCAACGTGACACAATGGATACAACATGGAGGTTTTTATGTCCAACACTGAATTACTCGAGAAGTCCATGGCTGTGGCTCCCATCAAGATTGCAGCCCTTGGATGTGAAACACTGGCAAAAGAAGTAGATGCCAAACTTGTCCGCTTCCGCAAGACTCTAAGCGGCCACAACAAATCCGGGATCAATCTTCAGGGGTACAGCGAAGACACATTTTTGATCGACTGTGAATGTCCCCGTTTCGGCACTGGGGAGGGAAAGGCCAATATCAAGGAATCTGTGCGGGGTGTGGATTTATTTATCATGGCAGATGTGACCAACTACAGCCTGACCTATACTGTCTGCGGCCATGAAAACCATATGTCCCCGGACAATCATTATCAGGACCTGAAACGGATTATCTCCGCGGCAAACGGCAAAACCCACCGGATTAACGTGATTATGCCTTTTCTCTATGAGAGCCGGCAGCACAAACGCTCCAAGCGGGAATCCCTGGACTGCGCACTGGCTCTCCAGGAACTGTCCGACATGGGAGTCAGCAACATCATCACCTTTGACGCCCACGACCCCAGAGTACAAAACGCCATTCCTCTGAAGGGATTCGACAGTTTCTTCCCCACCTATCAGTTCCTGAAGGCACTGATTAAAAACGTTCCGGATTTCCGGACAGACAACGACCATTTGATGGTGATCAGCCCGGACGAAGGCGCCATGTCCAGAGCCGTGTATTTTTCCAATATTTTAGGCGTGGATATGGGCATGTTCTACAAGCGCAGGGACTATTCCACCATTATAGACGGCAAAAACCCCAT
>CANSYV010000303.1 GCA_947651335.1 uncultured Lachnospiraceae bacterium | reverse complement strand
GTCAGGTTCTGCAGGATTTCACTGAAGTTTGTGCCCAGAAAGTATTCGTAGGGCCTGTTCAGATATGTCTGCAGAAGCCGCCTCTGCATATCTATTTTACTGTCATGTACGAATTTGAACTGTATTTGATATTCGGCCAGCAGGAAGAACCCTTTGATCAGGAAGATTGCTGCCAGACAGGCTGTGATGGCTAATATCAGAGTCTTCTCTGTGTGGATTCCACAGAAAGCACATATAGTTTTTATCAAAAGGTTCTGTTCCATTACTCCAGGCTCGGTCACCACCAGCACCAGGGGGACGACCATGGACACCCCCAGTGTTTCCAGACAGGCTCCTATCAGCATCATGACAGTGATGCCGGCGATCTGCAGTTTCTGCCTCCTGCCCATGTTCATAATTTGGTTTAATTTGGCCGCGTTTCTGAATACAATCATTTGTATGCCTTTCCTTACCTGCTAATCAAAACCTTATTTCTAAAGATTTGTTGGATTTCCGATACTCCACAGGCGGAGGCTGCATGTAATCTGGCCCATATATGTAAGTCAGGTATTCCTGGATTTTATTGGGGACATAATACATTTTTCCTTCGAATTCTATTTTCCTCGGAGGAAAATATATCTCATAGGGCACCACCTGTACCGGGCCGCTGGTGTCGAATTCTGCCACGTAACCGGCTTCCTCTCTGGAGGTTTTTCCCATTTTCAGTTTGTTCAGCAGGAACAGCAGCGCTCTGCGGGGCAGGATTTTGCCGGGAATGCTGATGATACTGTCCAGAATATAATCTTTTTTGCTTTTTTTCGCCTTATAGAGTCCTCTGCAGGCATTGAAAAAGCCCGCTGTGTACAGTATAAAGAGATCCGCCGGGAGCTGGAGCTTCTGCGGCGGCAGGAAATTGATGTGCTGGGGATGGTTGTTGTTGAATAATGGGCATGCACAACCCGGGGAATATTTCAATATATTGTTATAGAAATGTTTTAAAGGTGAAGAAAACTATAGAAGAAAGCCCCCCTTATACCAATGCCTGCAGTTACTCCGACGTTAAGCCGATTATGATGGATCTGCCTTACCCGCCGATACAGGTAACATACAGGAACCAGGCTTTGGCCAGGGAAGTGTGAATAACCCCGTGCAGGAAAGGGGCGGCGACGTTCTTCTCTCCTTTTGACGGCGGCATCAAAACCACTTTACAGAAACTTTTTTCCAAAACATACCCTCATCATGAAATACTTATACTTTTTCCTTCCATTTTTGTGCAAGATATGTCATAATATTCTAAAAAAGTGAAGGAGAAAAATATGCGTGCCTATAACGCCAATACATTCCAATTATCCAGTAAAGCGAAAGAAATACTATTAAAATTTAGTACCAATCATTCACTGCCTGCTTCATTTGTATTCCGTTCCAAAATTGCGCTCTTGGCCTCTGAAGGCAGGAGTAATCCACAAATCAGTGCAGAAACCAGGATCGCATATACCACTGTATGTACCTGGAGGAACCGTTTCTATAACAGCGCAGAACTTATCACCCAGGCAGAAGAATGCACAGAGTCGGACGAAAGCTCTCTGAAACTGGAAAAGACCATAAAGTCCATACTTTCAAATGAACAAGTCCCTGCGGCAAAACCTGTTTTCACCCCGGAACAAACCCAGCTCATTCATGAACTGGCCAGCAAAAACCCCAAAGACTTTGGATGGAAACTAAGCCAATGGAATCTGCCTGCTCTTGCTGCTGAAGCAGCCAGGCAGGGAATCGTGGAATCCGTTTCGCCGGATGGCATTCAGGGTTTGCTGACCCCCGCTGCTGCCCCATGAAAAGACTGGCAGAGAAAAATTTTTTATTTAATGCCTGCTGGTTGAGTTTAAAAATGGCTTAACCAGCAGGCATTATCTAAAGAGGCATTTCCAAGTCCACCATCCCGTCTTCTGACAAAACTACTGCAAAACACCACGCTTTTTGAATTTTTTCAGATGTATCCGTATATTTTTTATAAATCCAGTTTACATAATTTACAAGAGAGTTATACCTGGCCCCTCGCCCTGGATTGCCTTCTACAACAGACTCACCATCCAAAATTGCGCCAACAACATGAAACCTGCCATCTATATTTGGAAATTTATGTTTCAGTTCTGCTAATTTTTCCTTCCATACCATATCACTTTCATCTCCATCGAAATCGGGAATCCGGCCAGTTTTCTTTTAACCCCGTGCATATTATCTGCACTTCCGAGGCTCTTTTTCCACTAAATTCCAGCTCTATGTCTCTCGGCATTTTGTCAAACTGTCCAAATAACCTATTGACAAATATAGGAATTTTATTGGTTCAAATGCCCAAAACAAGAGTTTGACATGGAATACGGTGCTTCCCTTCATTTTCATACACTCCAGAAAATACACAATATCCTTAAATTGACAGAATCTTACTCCTCCAGAACCTCCACCTTACACCTATGCGTCTTCCTTGACTTATCATAGCCAATCCCCACACCCAGCACTCTGCCTGTATATCTTCTCTTTTCCCCCAGTCTTTCCCGAAAACGCAGTGCGTACTGCTTTTCCCGAATCTGTTGGATTGCCTCTTCTGGGGTGTGGTCTACTTTCAATTCCAAAATAATGCCGTCCGCATTTCTATCTGTCTCGGGATAAAAAATGAAATCCACATATCCAATTCCCGCCCTGTCTTCCCGCTCTACCCGGTAATTGTCCCGTGCTGCCAGATAAACCAAGTTCACCACAGCGGTTAATTCCACCTCATGGTTATAGCTCAAAAGCGGTGTCTCTGTATTATGCGCCCGCTGTAGAATTTCTTCCATAATTTCTGTTCTTCCTTCCAATGTTGCCTGCAGCATCCGCTGGGATTCTTTTGCCAGCCGGTAGACATATCCCAGCGAAGGTTCTCTTTGTAGCATATCAGAAAATTTTTCCATCAGTTCCCTGTTTGGTATGGATACAGTTCCATTTTCATAACTCAGAAAGCCATATACCACCATGGCCGAAAAGATCTCTTCTTTTGTCTCCAAGTTCTGTGAGACTGCCGCATATTCTCTGATTTTTACCGGGACGGGATAGCCGGATATCATAAGTGCCAGGCTTTCCCGCACCGTATCCACATTGTGTTCCACGTAATAATAGATTTCATCGTACGGCCCGGAATTTGTCCAGTAGTTTCCCAGGTTATTGTTGGATAACGCCATCACCACAGATCGGGGATTGTATAATCTTTTTCCAGAACCACCGCCATCTCACCGCGGTATATGCCAAATCCCATGATCAC
>CANSYV010000302.1 GCA_947651335.1 uncultured Lachnospiraceae bacterium | reverse complement strand
CAACGCGACACTGGAATATCAACTCACGATGACGATACTGGATAAGCCTTTGGACATTCATATAGAATAAGCAGGTAAAGTATATTGTTATGATAATGGCAGTTTTGACGATTACAAGTCAGAGCTGCTATTGTTTTGGGGAACTATTTACTTATAAGAAGACAGACAAGATGAAAATTGAGGGCTATAGCTTGCGAAAGCCTTATAAATGGGCTATAGTAGAGAAGAAATAAAAGGAGAATTTGAAGGATGAAAACAACTGGAAAAAGTTATTGGAAACAGGCAGGGGGATTCCTGGCCGCTGTTTTGTTTCTCACATTGGGGCTGGCGTGGAATGTACAGGCCGCATCCATAGGAAAACCGGCAATCAGAAGCGTGAAGACCAGGACAGCTGACTGCCAGAGGGTTTATTGGAAGAAAGTTTCCGGAGCCGGCGGTTACCAGCTGGCGTACAAAACCAATTCCGGCAAATATCAATACCAGACCATAAAAGGGGGTGCTTCCCTGCATGGAGACGTGAAAAAACGCCGCCCCGGCCAGATGTATACATACTGTGTGCGGGCCTGGAAGATGGTAAAAAAGAAAAAAGTGTACGGTGACTGGTCCGATGCGGCGGTGAGTTATCTGAACAAAAGTGAGGCAGTATATGGGAAAGATGTATCCTATGACCGGTACGGCAGATTTTATAAAAGCAGTGCCGCGGCGAAGAAGTATATGAAAAAGATAACCGTAAAGACATGGGATTACGCCAATGGAAAGAAAGGCAGAAAAATCACCCGCAGATGGACGCTCTATGTCCACAAAAATATCGCTGACACCGTAAAACAGGCTTTTAAGGAAATTTACCGGGGGTCTGAGAAATTCCCTATTCATTATCTCGGAGGATGGCGTCAGGGAACCGGGCGCTCCGAACATTACGACGGCACAGCCATAGATATTAATCCAGATGAAAACTGCCAGAAATTAAACGGAAAAGTAACTGTGGGAAAATATTGGAAACCGGGACGGGACCCCTACTCCATTCCCAAAGACGGCGAAGTGGCGCGCATCCTGGGAAAATATGGGTTCTCGCAGGGACTCTGGGGAAAAAATAATCTGGATTATATGCATTTTTCTTATTTTGGGACTTGATTGGGGTGGCTGGTATTCATATTCTATAATATCTGTTAGATTAATCAGGATATAATCACCAAATTTTTCTGCTTTTAAGTTAAAAAATACAACATATTGACAAAATTGGTGGAATGTCGTAAAATTTTACCATGTGAAAGTGTCTTATCATTCATTTACAAGGCAGTGACACATAATAAGTTTAGGAAAAGGGGGAATGAGTCATGAAAAAAAGAAAAGCGTTATCCCTGGCATTGATTTTTATGCTGATTCTGCAGATTTTCGTACTGCCCTGCCAGACCACAGCTATGGCGGCGGCAAAGAACGGCCTGCAGAAAAGAAATGGGAAAACCTGCCTTTATAAGAAAGGAAAGATGGTCAAGAATAAATGGGCATCTGTGAATAACCATACATATTATTTTGGCAGTGACGGAGCTGCATACAAAGGTTATAAGAAAGTGGGAAAATACAGATATTATTTTGATCCCAGCTGTCGTATGGTTTCCAACAAAATTGTAAAAATCAAGGGTAAAAAATACTTCTTTATGTATAATGGCAGGGCGCCGAAACGGGCGGTTATGGTTAAAGGCAAAGTGTGGAAGACTACTTCCGGCGGGAAACTGGTGAAGAATATCAGCAGCCTGGCAAAAGAAGGAAAAAATTTCCAGGCGTTCCAGAAAGCAGCAGGGAAGCCATTAAGAAAAGATACCATGTCCAGCTGCTATGGACCGGGTAAGGATGTGAACTGCTATTATGACAACTTTGCAGTGGCCACATACGCATATAATGGCTCACAGAAAATCCTTGGCATTATGGAGAGCACAGAGTAGACCACACATGGCCGCAGGGATGCGGCAGACAGGAGGAAGAGGCAAATGAGGCAATGGATGAAGAGACGGGGCATGCTGCTGGCGCTGGCATTACTGCTGGCAGCAGGGACTCCTTTATACATGGTGCAGACACCTGTGCAGGTGTCCGCCAAAGCGGTGAAAAAGGGGCTGAAACGTGAGAAAGGCAAATACTATTATTATAAAAAGGGCGTGAAGGTCAAGAAACAGTGGGTGACCATCGGCAAAAAGAAATATTATTTCCAGAAAAACGGGGCAGCTGCCGTGGACTGGAATAAGATTGGGAACAAGGCATACTATTTCAACTCCAAAGGGGTAATGGCCAAGAACAAGAGAGTAGACGGGGTAAAGCTGAACGCGAAAGGACAGGCTTCTCTGAACAATGACCGGGTAAAACTGATTTTCGCAGTGAAATCTGTGATGGCAAAGAAGACAAAGAGTTCTCAGAGCAAAGCACAGAAGTTAAAAGCATGTTATAACGATATGCTCAAATGCGGATATGCGGGAAAATTTGGTTCCACCACTGTTTCCGGCTGGGAAGTGAAGTATGCTTATGATATGCTGACCAGCAGGAAAGGAAACTGTTACAGTTATGCCTCTGCTTTCGCCATGCTGGCCCGGGAGTGCGGGTACAACGCCAAAATTGTCACCGGAAAGATTACCAAAGACGGCGGGAATGAGATTCCCCATGCGTGGGTGGAAATCAGCGGGAAAGTCTATGACCCTCAGACACAGCAGAACATGGGCATTGACCTTTACGGTAAAAAATACACGGATATGAGCCGTGTTGTATATATGGCGGAAAAGAAAATCTGAGAAGCGGGAATGAGAGCGTATGGTATTTAGCAGTGTAGTATTCATATTCGCGTTTCTGCCTGTGGTGTTTCTCCTGTACGGCATCCTGCCGTCCCTTCGGTGGAAGAACCTGTTTCTGGTATTTGCCAGTCTGGTGTTTTATGCCTACGGAGAACCAGTCTATGTACTGTTGATGCTGGCTTCCTCTCTTATGAATTATGGGATGGGACTGCTGGTATCCAGAACTGGGAAAAGCGCGAAAGGGGCTCTTGCGCTGGCAGTTGTGCTGAATTTGGGAATCCTGTGTGCGTTTAAGTACACAGGATTCTTTCTGGAAAATGTGAATGCGCTTCTGGGCGTGTCCCTTCCCGTTCCCCATATTGATATGCCTATTGGCATATCGTTCTTTACTTTTCAGGCGCTGTCCTATGTGATCGACGTATACAGGGGAGAGGTGCGGCCTCAGAAAAACTACGGAAAAGTAAAGAACGATATGCCAATAGGCATATCAATATGGGGAACGGGAAGGG
>CANSYV010000301.1 GCA_947651335.1 uncultured Lachnospiraceae bacterium | reverse complement strand
CAGAAGCGCGGAGCATTTCTCCAGTAATTCCTGTTGCACGCTCACATCCACCGGAGCTGCCGCTGTAATGGTATTGATAGAGCCTGCAACAGGAATTACTGGAGAAATGCTCCGCGCTTCTGGCTGAAACCAAGAGAAGCCTGGAGGAGCTGAGGAAACTGGCAGAACAGGGTTCTTCCATGGAAGAGGGCAAAGAACAGGCAGAATTCTATTACCGTCAGGTGATTCCCGCAATGGAAGCGCTGCGTACACCTGTGGACAGTCTGGAAATGCTTGTGGATAAATCCATGTGGCCCATGCCTTCCTATGGTGACCTGCTCTTTGAAGTATAGAGACAGGACTGCAATAAAAACTAAATTATGGTAATAATTAGAACGAGGATGTTCCGAAAAAAATTGGGGCATTCTCGTTTTTTATTTACAGGTATCCACGGACAATCTGCCAGGGCTGCTTTTCCAGGTGGTTTCCCGGGATATCAGAAAGTTGAACAGGAGGAGAGTAAATGAAAAAATTGGAGATTGTAATCAAGCCGGAGAAACTGGAGAATTTAAAAGTGATTCTCGATGGCAGCAATGCAAGCGGCGTCATGATTACGAATATCATGGGATACGGAAATCAGAAAGGATTCCGCCATCTGTACAGGGGAGCAGAATACAAAGTCAATCTGCTTCCCAAATTGAAAGTGGAAACAGTGGTGGACGATAAGACCGCTTCCGAGATTATTGACCAGGTGGTGGAACAGATCAAGACGGGAAATTACGGAGACGGAAAAATATTCGTGTACGATGTGGAAGACGCAGTGCGTATCCGGACAGGAGAGCATGGACAGGATGCATTGTAAAAGCCGAAGAGCAGTTGTGAATCGGCAGTGAAAACGAGGAGGAAATTATTATGTATTTATCGGATCTGATTAAGAATGGCATGGAACTGGCAGATGCGGCGGAACTGCTGGTGAATGTAACCTGGACCATGCTGGGAGCCTTTCTGGTTTATTTTATGCAGGCAGGATTTGCCATGGTGGAGACAGGATTCACCCGTGCTAAGAATGCGGGCAATATTATTATGAAAAATATGATGGACTTTGTGCTGGGCAGCATTTTCTTCTTTATTATAGGGTTTGCCATTATGTTTGGCGGTGACGGGCCCATTGTGGGGAGTTCGGGATTCTTTTCTCCCATGCAGCTGGCGGACGGGAATGGGTATTTTAACGGACTGCCCATTGGCGTATTCATGATTTTCCATACTGTATTCTGCGCCACATCTGCCACAATCGTATCAGGCGCTATGGCAGAGCGTACAAAATTTATGGCATATCTCATCTACAGCGCTGCAATCAGCATCTTTATTTACCCGGTTACCGGACACTGGATCTGGGGCGGGGGATGGCTGAGCAGCATGGGCTTTCATGATTTTGCAGGGTCCACAGCTGTACATATGGTGGGCGGCGTATGTGCCCTGGCAGGTGCGAAAATTCTGGGCCCCAGAATCGGAAAATATGAGAAAGACGGCACAGTAAACGCCATTCCCGGGCATAATCTTCCGTTAGGCGCCTTGGGAGTATTTATCCTCTGGTTCTGCTGGTTTGGGTTTAACTGCGGTTCTACCACCGGGGCGGCCACAAATGTGGGAAACATTGCCATGACCACCAACCTGGCGGCAGCAGCGGCTACGCTGGCAGCATTGATTGTCACCTGGGTAAAATATGGAAAACCGGATGTGTCCATGACCCTCAACGGCTCCCTGGCAGGTCTGGTGGCCATAACAGCCGGATGCGACGTGGTATCTAACTGGGCGGCAGTCATCATCGGCGTGCTTGCCGGTGTCTGTGTGGTGCTGGTGATTGAATTTGTGGATAAAGTCCTGAAGATTGACGACCCGGTGGGTGCCATCGGAGTGCATGGCTTCTGCGGACTGATGGGAACCATCCTTACCGGAATATTTTCCCCGGAATGCAGCCTTGCCACCCAGATTATAGGTGTGGCATCTGTCCTGGCTTATGTGCTGGTACTGGCAGTGGTTATCTTTACTGTTATAGATAAAACAGTGGGACTGCGGGCCGGTGAAGTGGAGGAGAGAGAGGGGCTGGATCTTCACGAGCATGGGGCTCCTGCTTATGCGAATTTTAATCTGCATAGGGATCGGTGATTAAAAACTGTATGTCAAGGGATTTGTAATTGATAGACGTATCATTTCCGCTGTGATATAATGTTACCAGTCGGTGAAATTGGTAATTGTTAATGAGGAGGCGGTGATATGGCGTTATCTGGTGAAGATTTGAAAGCAATCGCTGGTTTGCTTCAGCCGTTAAAGGATGATCTGAAAGAGATAAAAACTGAACAGCAGACAATGAAGGCTGAACAGAGGGAAGTAAAGGGTAGTTTGAAAGACACAAAGGATGGTCTGGAAAGCATAAGGCGAAGATTAAGCGATGTGGACATCTTGAAAATGTAACGGATAAAAACATCCAGCTTCTGGCGGAGAATTTTATTGAGCTGGTAAAAAAACTAAATCAGGCCATTCCAGCAGCAGACAGCAATCGGGCCTATGAAGTGAAGGTGAATTATCTTATCGAAAAGGTACAGGTGTTGGAAAAGGAAGTAGCTGAATTGAAAAGAAAGACTGCTTAAGATGTTTCGCTTCTTCATATCATTTATGTAAATTCTAAGAGTCAGGATGACACAGGAAAAGGGTGGAATTCATGTGCCGTGAAATGGTGCAGAAATGGATTGATGAAAGCATGAGTGTTGTACAGTAACCAATGATATAACTCAGCGAGACTGCCAGAAGGTATGATCCTTACGGCGGTCTCTTTTTTTACATGCAAAAGAATATTCAAGATTGTTTAACCAAGCACCTGCTAAAGCGAAAATAAAGCCTGAAAAAATCATTGAACCAAAACCAAAAAACATAATATAAGTATAGACGAATTGCAATAAAAGTGTTATGATTCCATAGGATTTATTGTATTCCTTATTTGCAGTTTCTTAATGAAATTTAAAGAGATATCCGCAATACAGGGAATGCATATTTCAGACATGAATTTCAAATATACACTAGAAAAGGAATACAGCAATGAACGGTACCTCGACGAATAATAGCGTACAATCTGTGGAGCGGGCACTTAATATATTACTGATCATAGCAGATGAGACGCTGCCTGTGTCAATTGCCAGAATTGTGGAATGTTCCGGTCTGAACCGGACAACGGTATGGAGGCTTCTGGTAACCTTGGAGGATTGTTGGCATGGATTATTCCGATAGTAGGATTACCAGTGGGGATTGTCGGC
>CANSYV010000300.1 GCA_947651335.1 uncultured Lachnospiraceae bacterium | reverse complement strand
AATATCTAGCAAATCCTCTTCTACTGTTGTTCTTGTGCCTTCAATTCCCACAGAAAGTCTCAGGGTGCTCTCGGTAATGCCATTTCTCTCCCGGATTTCTTCTGGCACATCTGCATGTGTCTGTGTTGCCGGGTAGGTAATCAGCGTTTCCACTCCTCCCAGACTTTCAGCATACTGAATCATGCGGACTTTCTCCAAAACCGCCAGTGCAGATTCTTTGCTTTTAAGCTGAAAGGTAATCATCGCTCCAAACCCTCTTGCCTGTTTTTTCATAATTTCGTGTCCCGGATGCTCAGCAAGCCCTGGGTAGATCACCTTTGTCACTGCCTTCTGCCCTTTCAGCCAGTTTACAATGGCCATGGCATTTTCCTGCGCCTTTTCCATACGGATGCCAAGTGTCTTGATTCCCCGCAGGATAAGCCAGCTGTCCAATGGCGCGAGACAGGCGCCGGTTGTCTTGAACAGAAAACGCAGCCTTTCGCTGATCTCTTCCCTGTTTGTGACCAAAAAGCCCGCAAGGGTGTCATTATGTCCCCCCAGGTATTTGGTCCCGCTGTGTAACACCACATCCGCGCCCAGATCCAGCGGATTCTGAAAATAGGGAGAAAGGAATGTGTTGTCAACAATCAGCAGCAGGTTATGCTTTTTCGCTGTCTTTGCCATATGTTCAATGTCCGTCACATGCATCATGGGATTGGTGGGGGTCTCAATATAGACCGCTTTTGTATTCTCCCTGATATAACTTTCCACATCGTCTTTGTAACAGTCAATTCTGGAAAACGTTATCCCATTTTTTTGTGACACATGGTCAAAAAGCCGGATGCTTCCCCCATACAGATCTGCATCTGCAATCAGATGCTCCCCTGGGTGAAACAATTCCATCAGCAGGGCAGCTGCCGCCATCCCTGAAGTGAACGCCAATGCATCTATTCCGTTTTCCAGGGCTGCCACCACCTTTTCCAGATGTTCTCTGGTGGGATTCTGCTCTCTGGTGTAATCATACCCGGTGCTTTTACCCGCACCGGGATGGGCATAAGCTGCTGTCTGGAAAATGGGCCAGCTGACTGCCCCATAATTCCTGCAGCGTCCCTCATCTTCCTCTAAGTGCAGGCACTTTGTCCCGATTCCTCTTGCCATAACATTTCCTCTTTCTTATCTACAGTTCTTTAATCCAGTAATTTATCCCTGTATTTTGCTATTTCTTCCAGATACTTCTGCCCGATTGCACTGACCGGCGCCTCTTTCCTGGAAATATATCCGATTGTCATCCTTTCGTCCGATTTCAGTTTTACGGCGCAGTAGTCCTCTCCGTTGAGATCTTCGCATATAATCCCGGAGCATAAAGTATATCCATTCAGCCCCACCATAAGATTCAACAAGGTGGCCCTGTCATTGGCGCGGATAAATCTTTTGTACCCGTATGTGCTTAACACTTCTTCTGCAAAATAGAAGGAATTATGCTGTCCCTGGTCAAATCCAAGACATGGAAACTCTTCCAGTTCCTCCAGGGCTATTTTCTTCCTGTCTGCCAGCGGATGGCCTTTCCACATATATACATACACACCGCATTCAAACAAGGGCTGAAACCCCAGTCCGTATTCCCAAAACAATTTTGTGAGTACATTCCGGTTAAAATCATTCAGATACAGGATGCCGATCTCACTTTTATGGTTCTTCACATTCTCAATCACTTCATAAGTCTTGGTTTCATGCACCTCAAATTCATACTCATCCATTCCATACTGCTTCACAAGTTCCACAAACGCATTCACCGCGAATGTGTAGTGCTGCATAGATACGCTGAAAGTCTTTTTCACGTCTGTCTGCGAAATATATTTGGCATCCAGCAGCTCATACTGCTCCATCACGGACTTTGCATACCCGATAAATTCCGCCCCTTTTGCCGTCAACATAATTCCATTTTTAGACCGTATAAATACATCAAATCCGATCTCCTTCTCCAATGACCGAATGGCGGCTGAAAGACTGGGCTGGGATATGAAAAGAACTTTTGCGGCATCATTCAATGAATTCTGTCCCGCTACCGTAATCACATATTTTAACTGAGTTAATGTCATTTTTCCTCTCCTGTTATGATCAGTGTAACACCTTAACGGGTTATGCCCACTATACCATCAAAGAAGGCTTTTGCATAATTCTTTTTTCCTTTAGATGGTTATAGATTTTGGCAATATCATATAGGCCCCGCCAGTACTCCAGCTTTGGGAGCACTGGCGGGGCCTGTTCAGGAACTCATCCCACCAAATCTTTATCATATAAAAAACAAAGGATTATTTTACAGTTACTTTCCCTTTCGTGCTTGTTCCATTCAACGCAGTGATATAACCACAGTAAATTCATTTCCGGGGAGGGGAAACGAAAGCATCCCCCGGCTCCTTTACTCAAAAAAATCCCCATGCCGAATGAGATGCCCCGGCTCCGCCACCAGAAACTGCCGGTCCCAGCGTCCGCCCACCAGCTTTTCCAGCATCAGATTGCTGCCCTGCACATAATCCAGCGAAACATGCATCCGATCCGCATTCTCCTGTGCCCTCTGGGCGTATTCTTCCGAATAGCAGTCACTCAGCCCGGTATCTACAATATCCAGATTGGTATAATGATCAAAATACATATGAAATAGTTCTTCCTGGCTGATACCCTCATATTCCGCCTGGCCATCCTGGAACATCTTTTCAAATAAGAATTCCTCTGGGTTCTGTTCAATCATATACAAATGTCCCGTTTCCTTCGGGTTGGGGCAGTATTCCTGATCTGTCTGCAGCATCAGGGACACACAGTCATCCACCCGGGGAATCACAAAACGCCGGGAAAACGAAACCGAATCCAGCGACCCGCCGCAAAATCCCATGGCAATCAGAACAGTTTCCACGGTCCCCGGCAGCTCCTTCTCGGCGGCGAGAATGCACTGCTTCATCTGCCGGGGCTCTATATGATTCTCTTTATCCAGGAAAACAACCGGATAACACGTCCCTTCCTTCTCCTGTGCAGCAGAAACATAGCCTTTCAGGGAACTGCATGCAAAAATTACTGTATCACAGTGATTCATATGTCCTATCCTTTTCGAATTATCTGCCAAACAGTTTGACTGCCTTCTGGGCTATGCATTCCCCGAATTTCTCAAACTGTTCCGATGCCTGCTCCATATTTTTCCCGATACCCACAGCTCCAATCTGGAACTTATGAGCCGAATCCTGCCCTGTTCCTGAGAAAACCATCATTCCTTTTTTGACAATCTAGTCTCCATTCCGGAGCGTTTTACGCGACGGGGCAAC
>CANSYV010000299.1 GCA_947651335.1 uncultured Lachnospiraceae bacterium | reverse complement strand
GAGAGAACAAGATCCCCAGGGTGAGGGAGGCTGCAATGGTAATGCCCGCGTAGAACAGTCCCTCCAGTATCAGCATCCGGGAAAGCTGTTTTCTGGTCATGCCGATGGCTTCCATCATGGCAAATTCTTTTTTCCTGGATACAATGCCTGTCAAAATGGTGTTGACAAAATTCAGGATTCCCACCATGCTGATGATAGCAGTCAGCACACCTCCGATTAAAATGAACAGCCCGCTCATTTTGGAAAATTCGTTCATGTGAGTCAGTTTGGATTCAAACGACATCATAGGTTCCTGTGTGGTGGTGTAATCTTTGATAAACTGTTCAAATTCAGCTTCTTTGCCGTCTTTGACACTCAGGGCGCAGGTCATCAGATATTTTTCAGATATCATTTTTTTGAAAATATCTGCTGTTGTGTAGTAGACAAATTCATACCCCATTCTGCAGGTCAGTCCATAGTAATTGGTTTTGATTAGTGAGAGGATCTCAAACTCCCGGCTGGTGCCGTCGGGAAAAACCAGTGTCACCTTGTCTCCCGGCTGATGCCAGATGGTTTCCTCCATCACCTGATTGTTGTCATCAACGTCTACAGCACTTAGCAGATAGTTACCGCCAGAGAGTTTTTCGCGGATTACCTCCAGATCCGTTTCGCCTTTCCACACTTCAATCTGGCCAAGAGGCAGGTCTTCCAGTCCGTAGAAAGCGCTCCGTCCCCCATAAGTGCCCCGTTTGTCTTCTTCCAGGGGGATTTTCTGTCCATTTCTGATGTAACAGAGGTTTCCATTCTCATCTCTTGGCATATGCCTTGGAGGCTGGTAAGAATCGGCCTTTAGGGCTGTGGCAGTATTGCAGTAAATCCGCCCGCTTCTTTCGAATCCGTTCTGTGCTTCACAGGCAGATATGAAAGATTCGGAGAGATTTTCTTCCTCAATGGTGTTGTCAGTGGCTCCAAAATAAAGGTCCTGGCCGAAGTAACGGGCGTTTCCGATGAGAAAATCAAAGGTGGCGAACTTCTTCAGGTATAAATGGATATCAAAGGCATTGGTGATGGTGAACACACTGTTTAACAGGATAACTGCCAGGGAGAGGGAGAGTATGACAACTGCGGTTCTCCTTTTGTTTCTTCCCAGGTTAGAAAGTGCCATCCGGTGTATCCGGCTGCCGGTGGTGCGCTTTATATGGGAGGCCTTTTTTCCGGTTGATTCTGTGTGGTCCGTGTAGCGCACAGCTTCCACAGGAGATATTTTTGCCGCCATTCGTGAGGGCTTTCCGATGGAAATCAATACGGTCAGGATGGTAAAGACCGCTGCGCCTGCCAGGATTGCCGGATGGAAGGTGACCGGCGCACTCTCCCGGAAAATGGTGGCTGCAATCACATGGGGGACAATCTGTTTCCCAATGAAAAAGCCTGCCAGGATGCCAAGGGGGATGCCCAGTACAGACAGTAACAGTGCCTGTCTGCGCAGGATCATTTTCAGCTGCCGCCCAGTGGTGCCTACGGTTTTCAGCAGTCCATAGTAGCGGATGTCCTTGATTACAGATATCTGAAATACATTATAGATAATCAGGTATCCGGTGAGGAAGATCAGCAGCAGTCCCGCCGCCAGGGCGGACATGGTCACAGGGTCGCTTTCTGTGCCGTCACTGACATAGGCCCAGTTGGCGTTGCTGGCAATGAAATACTCCTGTTCTTCTTCTGTGGAATAACCGCAGTCTGTGATCACTTGATTCAGTTTCTTTTGTATTCCAAAAGAATTTGAAAAATTCACGTCCATGCGGATGGCTCCGGCAGCAGAATAGTCCTGGTCATAAGTATAGACAAGTTCACTGGCATATGTTTTCAGGTAGGCTTCTGACACAATGGCAAATCCCACATTCAGAGCGGGGTCAGAACGAATTACGCCGCTGACAGTGAATGTGCGTTTGGTAATGTCCGGGCTGCTCTGCTTCAGCTGAAGCTGGAAGGTTACTTTCTGTCCAGGTTCTGCTTTCAGCCCCAGAAAGTCCATGGAAGTCTCATCCAGAAGAATTTCATCGGCCAGTTTTGGTGCCTGTCCCTTCAAAATCTGTATGAAGCAGTGTTCGTAATGATAAGCAGGAATGTACCAGGACTCCAGATGGCGTTTTAGAAATTCCGGATTTCTTACGTAATCGGCGGTTAAGATGCAGGGAGCAGATTCTTTGATCAGAGGGTGTTCCTTCAGTTTGTTGTACTGCTCCCGGGTCAGGTTTTTGATTACCCCGTGGCTGTCTCCCCCGGACTGGCGCATGGTGGAGAGCTGGAAACTCTCTATGGTGCCCATCCCGATGGTGAACAGTGTGGTAAACAGTGTGGTGGTCAGGGCGATGGCCAGTACAGCGATGATATTTCGTGTTTGGCTGTTTTGGAAGCTTTTGTCCGCCAGCCGGCGGATGATTTTACGATTTTTTACTTTACGCATGGTGTGTGTCCTCCTTAATGCGCCCGCCGCTTTTGATCTTTCCGTCCTCAATGCGGACGATTCTGTCTGCCAGCTGGGCAATTTCTTCGTTATGAGTGATCATGACCACAGTCTGCTTAAAACGGTCACTGCTGACTTTTAAAAGGCTTAACACATCCTGGCTGGTGGCGGAGTCGAGGTTTCCCGTGGGTTCATCCGCCAGCAGGATAGCCGGCTTGGCAGCCAGTGCCCGTGCGATGGCAGCCCGCTGCTGCTGGCCGCCGGAGAGCTGAGAGGGCAGACTGTATTTTTTGCTGCCCAGCCCCAGCATTTCCAGAATATCTTCCACATAGGCTTTATCGGGCCGGTTTCCGTCAAGCTCCACGGGAAGAACGATATTTTCATAAACGTTTAAAACCGGGACTAGATTGTAATTCTGGAATACGAATCCAATCTTGCGCCTGCGGAAAATGGTCAGCTCCTCGTCTTTGAGCTGGGAAATGTCCTGGCCGTCAACCACCACAGTTCCTGAAGTGGGGTGGTCCAGCCCGCCCAGCATATGCAGGAGGGTAGACTTCCCGCTTCCGGAAGTGCCCACCACAGAGACAAATTCCCCCTGTTCAATGGAAAGACTTACACTGTCCAGTGCCTTTACCATGGTTTCCCCTTTTCCGTAATACTTTTTCAGCTTGCTGGTCTGTAAAATATACATAGATATCCTCCCTCGTCTTCATCTCAACTTTTTTATAAGCTGATTATACTACAAGATTCTTTCCACATTCTTTCGAGAATCTAACAGTTTTGCCAGATTGTTATGAGAGAAAATATATGAGAAAAAATCCATGGATAATTCCAGGTCTGCTTTTACTTCCCGAAGCTCCTCTCTGAC
>CANSYV010000298.1 GCA_947651335.1 uncultured Lachnospiraceae bacterium | reverse complement strand
AGACATAGCCTATGCCATAAACTGTAGAAACCGGGCTGCTCCTGCCCTTTATTTCCATCTTCTGTGAGTATTTTCGTAACTTCACCCTGCTTGATGGTCAGATGCTCTGTCTCCTCCATGGTGTTTCTCATCCGGGTACTGTATGCCTGCTTATCCGCCTGTGCCCGAAGTGAATGAACCGCAGGCCCCTTGGATTTATTCAGCATTTTTGACTGTATGAAAACAGCATCTATATTCTTTCCCATCTCGCCGCCCAGAGCATCCACATCTCTGACCAAATGCCCCTTGGAACTTCCGCCAATGTTAGGATTACAGGGCATCAGCGCAATACTGTCCACACTCACTGTAAAAATAACCGTCTCCAGCCCGAGTCTGGCACAGGCCAGAGCTGCCTCACATCCCGCGTGTCCGGCCCCCACTACCACTACCTGATAATTTCGTATTAATCGGCTCATATCTAAACTCACTTTCCCACACAAAATTTGTGAAAGATCTCATTGATTACATCTTCATCTACCGACTCTCCCAGTATACTGCCCAGGGCCTCATAGGCACTCATCAAATCAATAGAATAAAAGTCCTCCGGCATATGTGCATGTAAACTGTCAAGAACCTGATTCAGACTCTCCACTGCCTCCTGAAGCAGTTTCTTATGCCTCAGATTGGTAATATAAACATCCTCCGGCAGTTTCAGCTTTCCCTGGAAAAACATAGATTCTATCTGATTTTTCAGTTCACTCAGACCTGTCTCCTCTTTGGCCGATACTGCTGTCACCTGCTTTCCTGTCAAACGCGCAAGCTCACCGGCACTTACCTTTTCCGGCAGGTCTGATTTATTCAGGAGAACGATTGCCTGTTTTTCTCTGATCATCTCCATAATCTGGTAATCACTTTCATCCAGAGACACAGAGGCGTCTGCCACATACAAAATCAAATCCGCCTGCTCTGCCTGATTCAGCGCCTTATCCACGCCTATACTCTCAACCACATCTGAAGTCTGGCGTATCCCGGCCGTATCCACAAGTCTCAGTGTAACGCCGCCCATGTGGATATATTCTTCCAATGTATCTCTGGTGGTACCTGCAATCTCTGTGACAATTGCCCGGTCTTCACCCAGAAGAACATTTAAAAGAGAAGACTTTCCCGCATTGGGCTTTCCCACAATAACCGTTCGTATCCCCTCCTGTATCATCTTTCCATCCTCAGAAGTGGACAGCAGCTGCTCTATCCTGGCTTTCTGCTCCTCCACCGTATCCAGCAGTCTGTCATCGAATCCATCCAGGCTCATATGTTCCGGGTCATCCAGAGCGGCTTCTATATAAGCAATCTCATAGAGTATCTTCTGACGGATCTCTGTTATCTTCTGCTTAACAGAACCCTTCAGCTGACGAATAGAATTATTTAAGGCATGCTGATTCTTGGACTGTATCACATCCATGACAGCTTCCGCCTGGGACAAATCCAGGCGGCCATTTAAAAATGCCCGCTTTGTAAACTCTCCGGGCTCGGCAATCCTGGCCCCCTGCTTCAATACTGTCTCCAAAACTCTTTTCATAGCATAGACTCCGCCATGACAGTCGATCTCCACCGTATCCTCTCCGGTAAATGTCCTGGGTGCGCGCATCAGCATAACCAACACCTCATCCACCATTTCCCCGCCATCGTAAATGTGTCCATAATGAATGGTATGGGTGGCAGCATCTGATAAGCTCCAGTTTTTCTTCTTACTGCGGTAAACCTGGTCAGCAATCTCAACTGCCCTGTTCCCGCTGACCCGGATAATGCCGATTCCCGATGCACTGACTGCTGTGGAAATTGCTGCAATCGTATCCCTCATAGATCTCTCCTAAAAAGAAAACCCCATGGCATAAGAAACTTGCAGGGAAACAGCTGTTTTCCCACAGTTACTAAATTCCTGGAGTCTTCAAAAAATATAATCTCTTACCTGCGTGCAGACGCTTTTGGTTTTACAACTATATGACGGTAAGGGTCCTCCCCTTCACTTACTGTTTCCACATAATGATTTCCCTGTAATGTAGAATGAATAATCCGTCTCTCATAAGGATTCATAGGCTCTAAAACAACAGCCTTTCTTGTCTTTCTCACTTTGGAAGCGATTCCCCTGGCCAGATTCTCCAAAGTCTCCTTACGTCTGGCCCGGTAATTCTCTGTATCTAATTTCACTTTCACATAACTGTTTTTGCCTTTGTTAATCACCAGTCCAGTCAAATACTGCAGAGAATCTAACGTCTGTCCTCTTTTTCCAATCAATATGCCCATATCGCCGCCGGAAAAATCAATGGCCAGACTTCCGTCTGAAGTGTTATAAACCGTATTAATATCCGCCTCTATTTTCATAGCCTGGAAAACATCATTCAGAAATTTCTCAGCTTTCCCCTTAATCTCCTCAATCTGTTCCTGGTCTGTGATAATCTCAATCTGACGGGGTTCTCTCTTCCTGTATTCTCTGCCCTTCCCCTTCTGAACAGCCGGCCTTGGTGTATTCGGCTGTTCCTCTGGCTTTTTCAATTCTGTTTTATTCTCAGCCTTCTCATGAAGAACCTCATTGCCGGCAGGCTCTGTACTGGCTGCGCTCCCGCTCTCAACTGCTTTTTTCTCATTCTTCTCTTTCCTGCCTGCGCGTATCACAGCCGGTTTGCTTCCAAACCCCAAAAAGCCTTTGCTTCCCTCACTGATAACCTGAATTTCCAATTCATCGCTGGGGGTCTCTAACTGCATAGATGCCTTGATAATCGCCTCATCCTTTGTCCTGCCAGATACCTCTATATACTCCATCCTTCACCCTCCCACTATCATGGAACAAATTCTTTCACCTGTTTTTCCTTTTGTTTTTTTCTTCGAACTGCTTCACTAAATTCGCCCTGTCTGCGATACTTCCCGGCGTTGGCTGACTGTTATTCTGAGGAAGATTTACCTTCTTATTTGCCAGAGATTCTGTATTACGGTTAATGTTACGGACATTCTGATGAGCCTGATTGGTGATTTTATTTGGAGGAAGACCGGCTTTCTCTCTTTTCTTTGCCGCTTTCTCCATGTTTTTCTTAATCAGTTCATCCATATCCACTTTACTGATATGGTGGTTAATCAACAACATCTGCAGGCTGCGGATCACAGCACCTGCAACCCAGTAAATACCAATACCTACCTGAAAAGTAAAACACATCACTGCCGAAAATACAGGCATAAAATTGTTCATTGTTTTCATGGTATTTGCCATGTTGTTATTTTCATCATTTTCCATGGAAGTTGGAGTATCTCTGCCGGAGTGTCACTGTATGATTCAAATGGAGTATGT
>CANSYV010000297.1 GCA_947651335.1 uncultured Lachnospiraceae bacterium | reverse complement strand
GCTGCAAAGACCGATAAAATAAGAGAAAAAATCAAAGATACCAGCTGGTTCAGCACCATGGCCAGCGTTGTATTTCCCCCGAACATCAATGAAACAATACCAATAAAAACACTGGTAATCAGTGTCAGAATGACCGAGGTCAGGACCGGTGTGAGGTAATTGCCCTTCATACATTCTCTGGCCCTGCATTTTAATTCTTTTCCTGTGTATTTCATTTAAAATAAGCCTCCTTCGTCAGCCGCTGCCAGTCACAGGGCAGTCAGCGGCCAGTGCGCCGTTGCGTTAATAATCGAGTAATATGCACCTGCCTTTTGTTCCAGTACTGCGTTGGTCTGCACTCCGTTTCGGTCCGTGCTGGACATGTGCCACTGGCACATAGCCCCATCAGTCGGCAATGCCACCGCATTGCCTCCCTCTTCCGCCTTGTCCTGAAAGAAAATTCAGGCGCCTATTACTTCGGAATCAATGCAACGGTGTACTAGAACCTTTCATTCCCGCCGCGGTATTGACGCAATGGCCGGAACATCTTATAATTATATCACAGGAAATTGGAAATTCAAATAGGACATATAGAAAACAGAGTATTTTATTATGAATGTTATGGAAATTCCTGAACAAAAGAATATGTTTTATATTAGCCTCATTCTGGCTTCCGCCCTGGGGGGACTGCTTTTACTGATAAAATGGACGGGCATTCCTGTCCCGCCCTGTTATTTTCACCAGCTCACCGGACTATACTGCCCGGGATGCGGAGGCACCCGGGCATGGATTTCACTGCTCCAGGGGCATTTTCTCCAGTCTCTGGCCTACCATCCTGTGGTGCTGTACGGCACGGCTCTGTACCTCACCTATGTATTCCGCAACCTGCTGGCTATCTGCCCCTGGACGCGCCATGCCCATTCTGGCATGGCATTCCGCAATCTATATCTTTATCTGGCAGTTCTCCTGATCCTCGGGAACTGTCTGCTGAAAAACATCCTGATCCTTTTTCTCTGATCACCGTGTCACTCCGCCAGTCCGAAGGCGTCATGCACCGCATTAATAGCCCGGTCTGCGTCTGATGATTTGATCAGCACCGTCACACGGATTTCAGAAGTAGAAATCATATTGATATTAATGTTCTCATTATACAAGGTCTCGAACATCTTCGCTGCCACCCCGGGATGGCTGATCATGCCCGCTCCCACAATGGAAAGTTTCGCGATTTTCGTCTCGCTCTCCAGCCGTTCAAAACCAAGACGGCTCTTGTTTGCTTCCAGTATTTCCACAGTTTCCTGGATATCCCCATCATCTACTGTAAAGGATATGTCTTTCGTGCCGCCTCTTCCAATTGACTGCAGGATCACATCCACATTGATATTTTTCTTCGCCAGGCAGTCAAAGACTTTAAAGGCGATTCCCGGCTCGTCTTTCAGGCCGATAATTGCGACCCTGTCTGCATTTCTATCAAGCGCAACTCCGCTCACCAGCATTCTTTCCACTTTCGCATCCTCCTTTACCAGGGTTCCCGATTTCCTGTTCATACTGGAACGCACCACCAGAGGCACCCCGTATTTTTTTGCCATTTCCACGGACCGGTTATGCAGCACACCTGCCCCAAGGGTAGACAAGTCCAGCATCTCATCGTAAGTAATCTCTTTCAGTTTTTTCGCTGTAGGCACCAGCCGGGGATCTGCTGTGTAAACGCCGTCCACATCTGTATAAATTTCACAGGAATCCGCCCGGAGGGCCGCTGCCAGGGCCACTGCCGTGGTATCGGATCCCCCCCGCCCCAGGGTGGTGTAATCATCATACTTATTGATTCCCTGGAAACCGGTGACAATAACGATTTTCCGACATTCCAGCTCTGTAAAGATCCGCTCTGTATCAATCCTCTTTAACCGGGCATTCCCATAAGCGCTGGTGGTGCGCATGGTCACCTGGAACGCGTTTAAGGACACTGCCGGGACTCCCAGCTGGTTCATGGCCATTGCCATCAGGGCCACTGACATCTGCTCACCGATGGTAAAGAGCATATCCATCTCCCGTTTGGGCGGCCTGGGATTAATATCCTGCGCCATACTGATCAGTTCATCGGTATATTTGCCCATGGCAGACAGGACCACTACCACATCGTTACCTTTTCTGTAATCCTCAATACAGCGTTCTGCCACATTGAAGATCCGCTCTTTATTCGCAACGGACGTACCGCCGAATTTCTTTACAACTAACATGCCTCTCTCCTTTAGCCTTCGGAACTGCAGGAAAATAACTCTCGTCTGATTTACTTTTCTGCAGTCACTTCATTTTCCTGGAACAGATGTTTCATCAGATCCCAGCCATGCCCATATACATTCCCGCTCTCTGCCGCCTCATCCTCCTGATAATGCCATGTATGCTCCGAAAGAGCTGTACTGTCATAAAGAAGATAGGGCACCGGAGAACATGTGTGAGTGCGCAGCCTGATAGGGGTGGGGTGATCCGGCATGATCAGCATCCGGAAGTCTTCCCCTGCCTTCTCAAGCCCTTCTTTCACCAGACGGATAAGACGCTGGTCCAGATACTCAATGGACTGCACTTTCTTCTCCACACTGCCCTGATGGCCCATTTCATCCGGCGCTTCCACATGGACATATACAAAGTCATAACCATCCTGGGCCAGAGCCTTGACTGCCGCCCGGGCCTTTCCCTCATAATTGGTATTCAGGCCGCCGTTGGCGCCTTCCACAATAATATTGTCCATCCCGGCTCCTACTGCTATTCCCTTCAGCAGGTCCACTGCCGATATCATTGCCCCTTTTTTATAATGGGCCTCCTGGAAGGATGATAGGGAAGGCCTGGTGCCTGCCCCCCAGAACCAGAGACTGTTGGCGGGATTGATCCCTTTGGCTTTTCTTTCCAGGTTCAGGGGATGATTTTTCAGAATTTCATAGCTTCTCTTCTGCATCTTGAGAAGAGCGGCCTCCTGAGGCAGATACTGTCCGATCTGCTGGGCCAGCACATCATGGGGGGCAGTCAGTTCTGTCACTTTGCCCCCTTTCCAGATGAGGCAGTGCCGGTAACTGGTCCCCACATAGAACTGAAAAGTCTCATCCGCCAGTTCCTCCGCCGCTGCTTCTAAAAGGGTCTTCGCGTCATCTGTGCTGATTTCCCCGGAACTATGGTCCAGAATAGTCTGCTCCTCATAAGGCCCTCCATCCTCTGTCAATGTGACCAGATTGCAGCGCAGGGCCACATCGCTTTCTTCCATATCCACCCCTATGCTCAGAGCCTCAAGAGGAGAACGCCCAGTGTAAAACTTCCGGGGATTGTACCCCAATATTATGCAGGCCGATAACAAT
>CANSYV010000296.1 GCA_947651335.1 uncultured Lachnospiraceae bacterium | reverse complement strand
TATCTGGGTTTTGGTACTTTTACCCCCAAAACTCTATCCCGTTTGGGCCGTGAAATGTACAAAAATTATCGACACTGCAGTCTCACAAGTGTCCGTATAAATTACATTTCTACATCAGTACTATTTTTTTCTTCTTGTGCCGTTTTTAACGCGGCAGGCCTTACACCTGGATCCACCTGCCGCAAGCGCCTGCAGCATTGCAAAGGGCTTTTAGATACTGAAATCTTAAATGCTGCCACGCTGCCAAAGATGGTTTCTAGTTTATGCATCACTGCCTACTATTACTACGCTGCCTGTATGTGTATGCAGAGTATATCTGAAGCCGAAGCCGCCAGAAAACAGATTCAGAAGTGCTGTGATAAAACCCCTGGCTTACTCAAGTCCGAGGTGGATTCCCTTCTGAAAATTTTTGACGAGACGTGGGAACCTGGGCAGTCGTGACTGCGTTTCCCGGAATTGCCCAGGTCTGTGAACATACCCTTGAATTTTTTTCTAAAAAAAGCGCACCGTTCCGGTTTTTTCAAACAAAAATTTTGCGGGGGTTCTGCAGACCTGGGCATTCTCATGGCAGATGCCCAGGTTTCCTCTGCGGCCTTGGCAGAGCCTGCCCTTGTCCAGCATTGATAACAGCCTGCCGCCAGACCGCCGCTGGGTCCTCTCTGATGGGAAGACATGGCGGTCTGTTGCAAAGCTGGCTGTGCGTACACGGTTCAACAGCCGCTGTTTCTATTCCTGTTGTTTTTTCTGCATATAAGCCTCCGCCACATTCCTGCATCTCCTGAGTTCTGCCCCGGCTGCCTCCAGGGTAATGGCCAGTGCCTGTCCATCCTCCAGGAATACTTCCCGGTTCCCCACAGCTATGCCTGCTGTCCTCACCAGCGCTGCCGCTATCCCAATTTTATCTGAAATAAACAAAATCACCCTTTTATCATCCATAGTTTTTGTCCTTTCCATACTCTCATAACGTGCTTCATCCGTCCTGCCTTTGTTCTGTTCCTTTTCAAGTTTCCGGTATTTCTTCCTATATAATAGGAACACAGTTCCAGGCGGCCCACGGATATTGGCATTCCTATTTCACGGAACCCTAATCTCATCCGTCTGCCGGTCGTAATAATATATATGGTCTGACAGCCTGTCCTGGGGCTGTACCTGTGTCCGGTTGACTTCTTTCACATAACCGCTCAGTTCTGCTGGGCTTACATCCCCAAAATCCGGATAGAGGAGAAGCTCATGGATGCTGGAAGGAATGATATACAGGTTCTTTCCCCTTTCTTCTGCAAACCCGGAGATCATCTCCTTCATTAAAAATCCTGCCGCCCCATATACCTGCGTGTGGTTTGTCAACACATATAAAGAAAGGGGTTCCGGAAATGCATCTTCTCCCATGAAAGACTGGAGCAGGCTTTGCACACTGCTGATCCAATATCCGTCTTTTTCCAGATTGGCCATCGCTGCGTCTTCCATTTCCTGTCTGGATATCCCCCATTCGTCCAAAGCTCTGCTTTCTACAGTTACCATTCTTGATACACCGGCCGCCGGATGCTCCATGCGGACACAGTAGAAAACCAGCAGGTCAAGGAAGCTGCTGTATTCCAGATATCCCTTCCCTTTTTGATACAGGGTATGTTCTGGTGATACCAGCAGTGGATAGATGCTGTTTCTGGCTGTCTCCCACTTTGCATATCTGCTGCTGCCTGGGGTTATTTCTCTTTCCTGAAAAGCTGTATCTGCTGTCATAGCTGTTGTCTCCTTGTCTGTTTTTAAATTTTTTCTTATGGAACCCTCTATTGCTGTGTGTGATTGTTCTTTTACTCAATATCCCCGCAGGGCTCCTGGTAGTCTGCATCGAAAATATTTCCGCCCGGTACTTCGCTCATATCCTCGTAAATCTCCGTTTTAATGGTCTCGTCCGTGGACAGTGCCCTTCGGAAGTCTGATTTCAGCGGTGCATATTTCAGGGCCTTTTTTATCACGGTCTTTTTGGCCATCTGCACATAGCTGTCTTTCCAGGGGCTGAAGGAGGATTCTATGGATTCCGAATGTTCCCGGGAGTAGGCATCCATATCCGCTCTGCTCATGACTTCAAAGCCGAACCCTCCGTTGACCATCCGGAAAAAGCCATAGAATAACCGGACTTCCCCTCTTTCCTCCAGCACGGGACGGTGGACCAGCCTGGGGTGCAGGCCCAGCTCGTAATCGAATGTATCGTTTTCGTATACTTCATGGGCTGCAATCATCTGTATCTGGGGATTTCTGTAGCTTAAATCAATCATCCCTTTGTAGCCGATCTGGAACTGGCATTCCATGATCCCTTTCCGGTTATTTTTATAGGGAATCAGATATGCCTGTCCTAACGGGGTGTTCGGCTCAAGGCCCAGCTGTGCCGCATTCATCAGCGCCGCCAGGAAACTCATCTGTGTGCACTCCCTCAGCTTTGGGTTTGTGTTTAGTGCCGATAATGCCATCCGTGTAAACCTCTCAGGCGTGAGGATTTCCGGAAGTGCTTTTTTAATCTCCGGTTCCAGTGCATGGATCAGGTCTTCGATGCTCATGGATTTTGAAAGCCTGCTTTCTTTTTTGGTGGTTTCTGCTTTCTTTGCAAGTTCTTTTTTGATCTCTGTCATTGCTTTTCTCCATAAATAGTGCCGTTTTTGTTTAAAGTGAAAAAGAGGCTGCAGGGAAACGAAATCCACGTACAATATACGGCATTGGCCTTAAAAGAGTTTCCGTATCTATTGTATGGATGGGATCATTTCCCCGCAGCCTGGTATGGCCTGCGGCACAGGAGGGTTCTTACCGTCCTGTGTGTCTGCAGCGGCTGGTAAATTTCCTCTGTTCTGTATGTCTGTAATGATTGGTAAGTTTCTGCAGGCTGGTATTTCTGCGGAAGCTGGTAAGTATTTATGCCGCATTTATGGTCAGCTTCCTGTACTGGATGTGCTTCTGGTATCTGGCATAGGCTTGTGGATTTTCCTCTTTCAGTCTCCCGCTGTCTATGCGGATGCTGTCCACAGGCTTCCATGATACCCGGAAACTGCTGTTTTCTGCGGCTTCAGCTTCTCCCATGTACAGTTTCAGCTCCTGCTCAATCTGTTTCTTCTCTTTTTCCATTTTATTGATAAGGGCTAAAAGCTCCTGGCGGCGTTTCAGTTTTTCATCGAATCCTTTTAAAGCAACTGTACAGGGGCTGGATTTTTTGAAGTATTCCGCAATCAGGGCATCGGCGGTTTCGGAGCCGTCCGGGTCTGGAAGGATATGGTTCTGTATATGTTTTTCCCAGAAATCCTGCTCGATTTGAATCAGGTCAGAAATGATTTCTTCG
>CANSYV010000295.1 GCA_947651335.1 uncultured Lachnospiraceae bacterium | reverse complement strand
CAGCTGCTGAGACGAGAAAGAGATTACTGGAGGCGGGAAAGGAGCTGGTCTGCCAGAAAGGTCTTTCCAATACGTCTATTGAAGAAATTACAGCCGCTGCAGGGGTATCGAAGGGAACTTTCTATACTTATTTTAACCGGAAAGAGGATATTGTGTCCGAACTGAGCCGGAGTATGTTTGGGGAAATCCTTGAGGGCGCGAAGGCGTTCGAGGGTGATTTTATTGCCAAACTGTGTGATTACATGGTGAACTTTTCAGGCTATATTGAGCAGGGGAGCGTGAAGCTGTCTCAGGAGTGGGTAAAAAGTGTTGTAAATCCTGACCTGGTGGAAAATGAATTTGACAGGGGAAAACTGCCCTATGATTTGTCTTCTGTCCATGAATTGATAATATTTGGGATGGAACAAGGGATGCTCAAGAGGGATGTTCCCGCCAGACAGCTGGCAGAGATACTGGTTGACCTTCTTTACGGGGAAATGCTCTGCTGGAATATGAGCGGAGGAACGTACAGTCTGAGAGAACGGACACAGGATTTCTGCGATGGGTATCTGCAGGTATTGTTGAAAAAATATATGATTGAACAGGAGGATGCCAGATGAGTTATTTGGGAGAGGATATTAAGAAACTGGGTTTTGGACTTATGCGTCTGCCGCAGACAGATGGTGTGATTGATGTGGAACAGACGAAGAAAATGGTAGATTTATTTATGGATGCCGGATTTACATATTTTGATACTGCGTGGGCATATGCCGGTTCAGAAGATGCCATCAGGCAGGCCCTTGTGGAGCGGTATCCCAGGGAAAGCTATCAGCTGGCCACCAAGAATGCGGCCTGGATCGAGTGCAAGACAAAGGAAGAGGCTTACGCACAGTTTGACACCTCTCTTGCACAGACAGGTGCCGGATATTTTGATTTTTATCTGCTTCACAATCTGGGCGAAGCCAGGACAAAATATTTTGATGACTATGATATGTGGGACTGGGTGCAGGAAAAGAAAGCGGCTGGACTGGTTAAGCATGTGGGCTTTTCTTTCCACTCCACGCCAGAAGAATTGGATGAGATTCTCACAGCTCACCCGGAGATGGAATTTGTTCAGCTTCAGATTAATTATGCGGATTGGGATAATCCGCCTGTACAGTCCAGACGGTGCTATGAGACGGCGAGAAAGCATGGAAAGCCGGTGATTATCATGGAACCGGTGAAAGGAGGTATGCTGGCCACACCTCCGGAATCGGTTGTCAATATTTTAAAAGCGGCAGAGCCGCAGTCATCTGCTGCGTCGTGGGCCGTGCGGTTTGCGGCAGACCTGGAAGGTCTGATAACCGTTTTGTCTGGTATGAGTTCTGTGGAGCAGATGCAGGATAATCTTTCTTATATGAAAGATTTCACAGGTTTGACAGATGCTGAGAAGGAGACTCTGGCAAAGGCCCGGGAGGAGTTGAACCGGATACCGCTGATTCCCTGTACCATATGCAATTACTGTGCAAAAGTCTGTCCGGAGCATATCGGCATTTCCGGTTCGTTTACGGCAATGAATTATCTCACCTTGTACGGTGACAAGGCAATGGCGGCCAATCAGGAGAACTGGCTGGTGGAAGGTCATGGACTGAAACGTGCTGATGCGTGTGTGAAATGCGGGAAATGTGAGGAGGCCTGTCCTCAGCATATTGCAATCAGGGACAATCTGGAAAAGGTATGTGAGGAATTGTTGAAATAGAAAGGCTGTGCAAAATTCAGGACTGTAGAAAAATAAGTGATACAGATTGTGCAGGATGTGTCACTTATTTTCCTACAGTTCCTTACTGATTTTGGGCGGGCGCAGCCTTATAGTTTCTGAAACAGCCCCTTGACAGAGGGGTATATTTGTCTGAATTTTTGATATTGGATTTCGTATTTCTCCACTAATTCTGCTTCCGGTTCCACGGTATCTACAATCTTTATAAGTTTTTCCACAGCGTCTGAGACACTTTCATACTCGCCGCAGCCCACAGCGGCCAAAATGGCGCCTCCATATCCGGGGCCTTCTTCGCTTTCGATGATATCTATTTTCAGATTCATCACATTTGCAATGATTTTTCTCCACAGAGGGCTTTTGGCACCGCCGCCGCAGATTTTTGTCCGTGTAATCTGGATTCCCAGATTTTTGGCCACTTCCAGGGAATCTCTCAGTCCAAAAGCTACCCCCTCAAGCACTGCCTGGGTCATTTCCTCCCTGGTGGTATCCATAGACATGCCCATGAAGACAGCCCGGGCTTTCGGGTCATTATGGGGAGAACGTTCGCCCATGAGATAGGGGAGGTAAAAGACCTGATTCTCTCCTAAATTGGAGATGCGGTTTTGTTCTTCACTGTACTGTGTTGTTTTCAGAATTTCTTCCATCCACCATTTGCTGCAGGCTCCGGCGCTGAGCATACAGCCCATCAGATGATAAGAGCCGTCTGCATGGTCAAAAGAGTGGAGTGCATTGTGTTCGTCTACAGCAAAAGAGCTGCTGGTGATGAAAATAGTCCCGGAGGTTCCCAGGGAGATGTTGCACATGCCGTCCCCCACCGTTCCGGTTCCCACCGCGGCTGCTGCATTGTCTCCCGCTCCGGCGGTTATTTTTACGCTTTGGGGCAGTCCCAGGCTTTCTGCCAGTTCTCTTTTAAGTGTGCCCACAACTTCATAACTTTCATATAGAGTGGGAAGCTGATCTTCTGTGATGCCGCAGATATCCAGCATTTCTTTTGACCAGCACCGATTTTTTACATCCAGCAGCAGCATGCCGGAGGCGTCGGAATAATCGGTGCAGTGTTCACCGCTTAGCCGGTAGGCAAGATAATCTTTCGGCAGCATGATTTTTGCTATGCTTGAAAAATTTTCCGGTTCGTGTTCTCTCACCCAGAGAAGTTTTGGCGCTGTGAACCCGGCAAATGCAATATTTGCCGTGCATCTTGACAGGGTTTCCTTTCCGATTACTTCATTTAAGTAAGCGGTTTCCTTCTCCGTCCTTCCGTCATTCCAGAGAATTGCCGGACGGATTATCTGATCCTGCGCGTCCAGGATTACCAGTCCGTGCATCTGTCCTCCGAAGCTGATGCCTGCGATCTGGCTTTTATCGCAGTCTCTGATTAATTCTTTCAGCCCGTCAATGGTCTGGGAATACCAGTCAGCAGGATTTTGTTCTGACCAGCCGGGATGGGGGAACATGAGAGGATATTCTCTGGACACCACATGGCGGATGTGTCCGGTCTCATCCATCAGCAGGAGCTTTACGGCAGAGGTGCCCAGGTCGATTCCAATGTACAGCATGTATAGATTCTCCTTTTCATAGTTATTCCATTTCATAAATCTTATC
>CANSYV010000294.1 GCA_947651335.1 uncultured Lachnospiraceae bacterium | reverse complement strand
GCATAAAGTATCGGCATGGTCGATTGAATGAAAGACGTTTGTCCTGCTATAATATGTAAGGAACAGTTCCGAAAGATCCCGCCAATAAATATGGACTTTTGACGCGCCATAATACAGGGAAAACATATTTTGAAAATTCCAGGAGAACGTAATCTATGAATAAACTGAATTTATCGGATAACATTATCCGGCTTCGGCGTGAGAGGAAGCTCACCCAGGAGGAACTGGCAGATTTCATGGGAGTGACCAAGGCCAGTGTTTCTAAATGGGAAAAAGGGATGAATACCCCAGACCTTTTGCTTCTGCCCCAGTTAGCCGCCTTTTTCGGCGTGACAGTAGATGAACTGATTGGATATGAAGCCCAGTTGTCTGCCGAACAGATCCGCCGTCTATATGGAGAATTGACCAAAGACTTCTCCTGCCTTCCGTTGGAGGATGTTCTGGAGAAGACCAGAAGGCTTGCCCACCAATATTATGCCTGCTATCCTTTTCTGCTCCAGCTCAGTGCCCTGTACTGGAACCATTATATGCTGGCAGATACAAGGGAAGAACAGGAGCGGATATTACAGGAGGCGGTGGAATGGTGCTGCCGGATTTTGGAGAACTGCAGCGATGTGGGTGTGTGCAGCGACGCTCTGGTGCTGAAGGCAGGATTGCATCTTCAGCTTGGAAAAGCAAAAAAAGCCATTGAGGCGCTGGAGCCGTCGGCAGAGCCCAGCCGTCTGGCAGGGCAGAATGTAAGTCTGTTGGTCCAGGCCTATGAGAAAGTGGGAGAACCGGAAAAAGCCAAAAGCTGCGCGCAGATGAAGCAGTATTTGGACCTGCTGAATATGACAGGCGATGGGATACTGATGCTTTCTCTGAATGAAACTGACATACAGCAGTGTGAGGAAATCATCCGGCGGCTGAAAGGAGTTATGGAGCTGTACCGCCTGGAGGCCCTTCATCCCAATCTGTCAGCTCAGTTTTATTACCAGTCAGCAGTGGTTTACGGGAAAAACGGGAGAACCCATAAAGCCATGGAGGCGCTGGGCAGTTTTGAGAAATGTGTAGATAAGCTTTTGACAGCAGAATCCATTGAACTTCACGGAGACAGCTATTTCAATCTGCTGGATGTGTGGATCGACCGGCTGCCCCTGGGAAGCATGGCTCCCAGAGACAAAAGCCTGATTGTACAGAGTCTGAGGGAGGCCCTGGCTCATCCGGCTTTTGACATTCTGAGGGAAAAAGATGAATTTCAAAAGTTTCTCCACAGATTGATAGAGGAAGGGGCCGCAAATGTTAAGGATTGAACACTTGACCAAACATTACAAGGGGAGCAGCAAGGGAGTCACAGACTTGAGTCTTCATATTGCTCCTGGAGATATCTATGCTTTTATCGGCCATAACGGTGCGGGGAAGACCACAACTTTGAAGTGTACAGCCGGCATCCAGGATTTCGATTCCGGAACCATCCGGATAGGCGGAATTGATATCCAAAAGGACCCTCTTGGATGTAAGCGCCAGCTGGCGTACATTCCGGATAACCCGGATTTGTATGAATATCTTACCGGGATTCAATACCTGAACTTTATTGCCGATATATTTGCCATTGGGGCAGGTGAGAGGGAGGAGAGAATCAGAAAGTACGGGGAAGCATTTGAAATTACAGCCTCATTGGGGGATTTAATCTCCTCTTATTCCCACGGAATGAAGCAAAAACTGGCACTGCTTTCCGCCCTGGTACATCAGCCCAGGCTCCTGATTCTAGATGAGCCTTTTGTGGGGCTTGACCCAAAGGCCGCAGTCATTTTGAAAGACATTATGCGGGGCATCTGCCAAGAGGGAGGCGCGATTTTCTTTTCCACTCATGTGCTTGATGTGGCGGAGAAGCTGTGTAACAAAGTGGCAATTATTAAGGAAGGGACACTGACAGCTTCTGGCAGTATGGAGGAAATTGTGAAGCAGGGTCAGTCTCTGGAATCCATTTTTATGGAGGTGGCTGGATATGCTGGCGCGGATTAAGATAATGATAAAGCTGGAGCTCTGTAATCTGTATGGGCTGAACGCATTGAGGTTCTCAAAGGATAAAAAGGCAAAAAGGAAATCGCTGGGGCTGCTGGCACTCTGGATGGTGCTGATAGTTATGGGGATGTTTTATGTGGGAAGTTTGTCTTATGGACTGATTTATCTGGGGATGCAGGAAGTGGTTCCTGCTTATTTGATTACCATTTCCAGTCTGCTGATTTTCGTTTTTGGCGTGCTGAAAGCGGGGAGTGTGATATTTCGAAAAGAAGGATATGATATTTTGTGCGCTCTGCCCATAGGACAGGGGGCGGCTGCTGCCAGCCGTCTGTTCAGAATGTATGTGGAAGACCTGTTGATGACCCTGGCGGTATTTCTTCCCGGTATTTTTGTATACGCATGGAACGTCCGTCCGGATGCGGGTTTTTATTTCACCAGTCTCATGGGGGTCTGGGGGATTCCTTTCCTCCCCATAGCCGCTTCTGTTTTCCTTGGTACGCTGATTGCCGGTATTTCCTCCCGTATGCGTCATAAAAGCCTGGCCGCGGCGGGACTGTCCATTGTGGCTGCTCTGGGGATTCTGTACGGCTGGTCCGGGGTGATTGCCCTGGATGGCAGCATTACCCCGGAAATGCTGAAAAACTTATCCAGGGCTGTTTCGGCACTGCTGGAGAAACTATATCCGCCGGCAGTATGGCTTGGCATGGCTATTGTCCAGGGAGATGTTCTCAGGGGAGCATGGTGTACCGTCTTATTTCTGGGCGTATTTATGGCCGCAGGGACAGGTACTGTTCTGTACTTCCACAAGATCTGCCAGAGTCTTCACAGCAGCTTTGCCATGCACCGTTACCAGCTGGGCGGACTGAAGACACATTCTGTGACGGTATCTTTATGCAGACGGGAATTCAGGAGGTATTTTTCCTCCAGCATCTATGTGGCAAACACTCTGATCGGGCCGGTTATGGGCTGTGTTTTGTCAGCGGCGCTGCTTGCTGCAGGTACAGAACCGATGGAGAGGCTGCTGCCTGTCTCCATTGATATGGGCGGTCTTGTGCCGTTTGTAACAGCTGGTGTATTCTGTATGATGCCAGCCACAGCATGTTCCATTTCACTGGAAGGCATAAACTGGTGGATCGTGAAAAGCCTGCCCCTGACTGGGAAAAACATTCTGGACGGGAAAATCCTGATGAATCTGCTTCTCATTCTGCCCTTTTATCTGTTGTCAGAACTGTTTCTCATTGCCGCGTTAAAACCAGGAGCAGAGGAACTTCTCTGGCTGATTCTGGTCCCAGCAGTCATGATCCTGTTTTCCTGCATATACGGCATCACAGTCA
>CANSYV010000293.1 GCA_947651335.1 uncultured Lachnospiraceae bacterium | reverse complement strand
GGGATTGCAGTATTTCCCGGCATTTCCAGGGTGCATTTCCATGTCTATTAGTCTGCTGTGCGGTTTGAATAGAAAAGCATCGGTGAAATTCACTTTTTTAATGGGGATACCGGCTGCGGCCGGGGCTTTGATTTTGGAACTGGGACAGGTCAGCAGCCTGTCTCTGCCAGGAAAGCAGCTGGCCTATTATATGGCCGGTGCCGTGGCTGCAGGAGCTGCCGCTTTCTTTCTTATTAAGTATATGGTAAAATATCTGCAGAGAGCAAAGTTCCGCGGGTTTGCGTGTTACAGCTTTCTGCTGGGCGTTACAGCCATAGTGTGTAACTTTTTGCATTGAAGAACTTTTATTTTTTATAGGAAACAGGAGGAGTGGCAATGGCGGCATCTTCTAAGGCCAAGCGGGCAGCGGGCAGAAAAAAGCGCAGGAAAAAAACAGCACAGAACAGTTTTGCCGGTGAAATTATTTTGATTGTGATGCTGGCAGTCTCCATTTTGCTGTTGATTAGCGATTTCGGATTGGGAGGCTTATTGGGAGATACGGTGAGCACTTGCTTTTTCGGGATTTTCGGCATGGCATCCTATGTATTTCCTGTTTTTTTATTTTTATGTACAGCTTTTTGGGTTTCCAATAAAGAGAATCTTCTGGCATATAAGAAAATTGCAGCCAGTGTGTTATTTTTCTGTTTTCTATGCGCGCTGCTGCAGTTATTGACACAGGGAGATACCACTTCCTGGGAGGTGAGCCAGTACTATCTTTTCTCGTCGGAAGGTCTGGGAGGCGGAGTGGTGGGCGGTGTTATCTGCAAAGGACTCTGTCTCGCCTTCGGACTGCTGGGAGCCTATATTATATTGATTACCGGACTGGTGGTTTTTCTGATTGTGATTACCCAGAGATCTCTGTTGGGATTCTGCAGGAAACTGTTTTTTGATACCCCCAGGCCCCCAAGACCGGTAAAGAAAAAAAAGGCGGAGACTCCTGTTCAGGGAAAGAACAGCGGGAGAAGAAGCCACAGGGCAGACGCTTCCCAGCCTGCTCCTTTTCACGTGGAACTGGCGTCTCCTTCCATAGACCGGGGACCTTCCCCGGAGGAAACAGAAGCAGAGCCGGAAGCAGAGGCGAAGACTGAGACCGGACTGAAATCGAAAATTAAGCAGTCCGGCCAGGAGAAGGAAGAACATAAGTCAGTGGAAGAAACGGTCCAGATGTCTTTTGAAATACAGCGGGGCGGCAGGAAGGAAGAACCTGTGATGGAGATAAAAGACCTGGCGCCGGCTGAAATACAGGAGACACCTGTGTACAAATTCCCGCCCTTTTCTCTGCTGAAAAAAGGGAAAAAATCTAGGGGAGGGGATTCGGACCAGTATCTGCGGGAGACGGCTCAGAAACTTCAGGATACACTGCACAATTTCGGGGTGAATGTATCTGTCACCAACGTAAGCTGCGGGCCTACGGTCACCCGCTATGAACTGCAGCCGGAGCAGGGGGTGAAGGTGAGCAAAATTGTAGGGCTGGCTGATGATATTAAGTTAAACCTTGCCACTGCAGATATCCGGATTGAGGCCCCCATACCCGGCAAAGCGGCGGTGGGCATAGAAGTGCCCAATAAGGAAAACAGCCCGGTGATGCTCCGGGATTTAATCCAGTCAGCGGAATTCAAAGATGCCGGTTCCACCCTGTCTTTTGCGGCAGGCAAGGATATCGCGGGGCAGCCGGTGATTACAGATATTGCGAAGATGCCCCATTTATTAATCGCCGGGGCCACAGGTTCCGGAAAATCCGTCTGTATCAATACGCTGATTATGAGTATTTTATATAAAGCCAGGCCGGAGCAGGTGAAAATGATTATGATTGACCCGAAAGTGGTGGAATTAAGTGTATACAATGGAATTCCCCATCTGCTGATTCCTGTGGTGACTGATCCGAAGAAAGCGGCAGGCGCTCTGAACTGGGCAGTGGCGGAGATGACAAACCGCTATAACGCGTTTGCGGAGTATAATGTCCGGAATCTGACAGATTACAATCAGAAGATTGCGGAAATCACTGCTTCGCCTGAAGGGGAACCGCCCCAGAAAATGCCTCAGATTATTATTATTGTGGATGAGCTGGCTGATTTGATGATGGCAGCGCCGGCTGAGGTGGAAGATGCCATCTGCCGTCTGGCCCAGCTTGCCCGGGCTGCAGGCATTCATCTGATTATTGCCACTCAGCGGCCTTCGGTAAATGTAATCACAGGTCTGATTAAAGCCAATATGCCTTCCAGAATTGCCTTTGCGGTTTCTTCTGGCGTGGATTCCCGGACAATTCTGGATATGAACGGAGCGGAAAAACTGCTGGGAAAAGGCGATATGCTGTTTTACCCTCAGGGATATCCCAAACCTGCCCGTCTGCAGGGAGCCTTTGTGTCAGATGAGGAAGTGAGCGCAGTGGTTGATTTCCTGTCTGAAAAAAATCCCAAGACTGTTTACGATGAGCAGATGCACAAAGAGATTGTCACAGCCAGTGCGGCAGGGGCCGCTGTATCCTCCCAGGGGGAGGAGCGGGACTCTCATTTTGAGGCAGCAGGAAAGCTGATTATCGAAAAAGATAAGGCGTCCATTGGAATGCTGCAGCGTGCTTTTAAAATTGGTTTTAACCGGGCCGCCAGAATTATGGACCAGCTGTCCCAGGCAAATGTTGTGGGGCCGGAGGAAGGCACAAAACCCCGGAAGGTACTCATGTCTGCGCAGGAGTTTGAGGAGTATATTACAAAGAACGCTGAATAGCCGGCAGTCCGCTGCAGAGCGTGTTTGAAGAAAGTACCTGAAATGAGGTAAGAGTATGAAATGTCCAAAGTGCGGGGCGCAAGTAAAGCCTGGAAGCCTGTACTGCGGTGAATGCTTACAGGAGATTCACTGGGTTCCGGAATACAATACAGTGGAAACTCTGCTGAATAAGGAAAAAAAGGCAAAAATGCAGATGCTGAAAAAACAGGCGAAACATCTGGAGGAACTGGGCAGAAAGACCATGCCCAGTCTGAAAAAGCGTGTATTAGCCTGTCTGGCAGTGCTGGCAGCAGTGTGCGTAGGCACTGCAGTCTATTTTTACAGAGAGAATTCCTATTCTGCGCAGTATTCCATGGCACGGGGATTTTATGCCCGGGAACAGTATGACAAGGCATTGGAATATGCAGATAAAGCAATGAGTATTAATCCTAAAAAAGCTGCTGCGGGAAAAGTTGTCGGATCAATGATAGATGTGGAAGTTTTTCGATGGAAAAGGAGGCCGGAAGCAAATGAAAAATAAAGCGGATCAGTTGGAACAGGATTTATTCCGAATGGCACAGCGGGAAAAAATGATATTACCGG
>CANSYV010000292.1 GCA_947651335.1 uncultured Lachnospiraceae bacterium | reverse complement strand
AAACAGTGTGCTGGAATAATCAGTAATCTGCATATCAGAAATCACATACAGTTCATTAATATCCGGCACATCTGTCACATCAATAATCTGCGGGTCGTCGGGGATTCCCTGGGCATCCCGCACATTCACATGCACACGCACCAAAATCACATATTCCGGCCCCAGATCTTCCACCAGCTTTTTCAGATCCAGCCCCATGGTATATAGATATCCGGTGCGCTCTTTATTATTTTTCACATAGGTGCCAAACTGGTTATCCCTCCAGGTAGGCGCGTACAGAATCACCTTCTTCCCCTCAGGGACCTGAAGCCGTTCCCGGATTCTCTTTACATCCTCCTGGGTATACCGGTACAGAAAATCATTGCGGGGATAACCGGTCTCCCGGATAATATGTTCCTTTCCCGCCTCTTTCATGCAGAAAGCAGAACAAAACTTTTCACTGGCAAAAGCTGACGGCGAGAGAAAATACGTCAGTTTGTCCATATGTTCCTTATAGCGTTTCTGGTTCTGCTCTTTCGTGTACTGGGCATCATCCCCGCTTTCAATGTCACACCCCAGCCTCTTTAGCGGTGTCCCATGCCAGGTCTGAATCACCACCTGGTCCTTTCTGGGCTTTAACGCGTCGTTTAAGGTGGCGTTATTTACCCAGTATTTTGCCCTGGCACAGCATTTATAATATCTCCGGGACAGCTTTTTCACCACAGCAGTCCGTGGATTATTTTTCAAGAAAGCAAATTGATTCACATTGTGTACAATCCAGATAAACCTGTAATCCTGGTACCTCTCATCTTCCAGCATCCGTTCATAGACAGCCTTCGGACTGCAGGCGTAACTATTTCCCAAAAAAGCCTCAAACACCACCATTTTAGGCTCCACCGGATAGGTGAGGCAGCACCACTGAAAACGCAGAACCCGGCGAATTCTCATAACCTCCAAAAAGGCCCTGGAAAATCTGCCGGCTGCCGCTCCATCGTTCTTATGAATTTTCGCGTAATTCCCAATCCGCTGTCCCAATCCGCTGATTATCTTCATATCATCTCCCAAAAGACCGCCCGCTTCGTGTGCCTTGGGCAGTTCCTAATTCATAAATTTTTCATATGCTTCTAATACTTCATCTGTCTTTCCCAGCATCCGGATTTTTCCGTTATGCAGCCACATCAAAGATGTACAGAGCTTCCGCAATGTGTCAGAACTATGGGAGACAATTACTACAGTGCGGTTTTTATTGGAAATCAGCTCCTTCATTTTCCGGTAGCTCTTTTTCTTAAATTTGGCATCTCCCACACTCAGAACTTCGTCAATAAGCATAATATCCGATTCCAGCACTGCCGTGATGGAAAAAGCCAGCTTGGAATACATGCCGCTGGAATATGTTTTCACCGGCATGTCAATAAATCTCCCCAGCTCCGCGAACTTGATAATTTCGTCCATCTTATCCCTGACCTGCTTTTCGCTGAACCCCAGCAGCATACCTGAAAGCAGAATATTCTCCCTGCCGCTGAGTTTTTTCTGAAACCCTACGCCGATGGACATGAGAGACACATTGTGCCCGTGCAGGTCAATGGTCCCGGAATCCGGAGCAATAATCCCCGCTATGGCCCGCAGCATGGTAGACTTTCCGCTTCCATTCCTGCCTACCATGCCCATGATCTCCCCCTTGGGAACCTGAAAGCTCACATCCCGCACAGCCTCAAACACTTCCACCTTTGACTTTTTCAACTGAAATAAGCTTTTCCGGATAGAAAAAGTCTTCAGACAGCGGTAGCTGATTTCTAAATTTTTTACATCGATCGCAATCTCCCGGTCTTCCATATTAAATCACCTTTACATAACTATTTTCGTATTTGTACACTACTTTAATAGAGAGGACAGACAAAATCAGACCAACCACTCCCCACACCAGCAGCACCTTTCTGGCGGGCGTCCCGCTGTAAATCAGAGACTGCCTTGCGCTGTCGATTAAAAATGCCGCGGGATTCAATTGCTGCATAATCCTATTATAAGGTTCCGGAACCCGCTCCGATATGGAATAAAAAATACCGGACATGTAAAAACAAAGCCTCATAACCACAGTCATCACATTGCGCAGATCCTCCACAAATACCCCGAAATGCAGCATGAGGTTGCTGACCCCGAATGTGACAAGCATCATCACCACCAAAACCGGAAATATATAGAGGATATGATAACTGACCGGAACCCGGTAAATCCCCATCAAGATAAACACCAGAATAAAAGAGATTGCCATCTTAAAGCCATTGACCATCATCCTTTTGATTACCAGTATAAATTTGGGTATATATACCTTTGAAACCGTAGCGCTGTTATTCTTTACTATTTTTACACTGCCCAGTATCACTGTATTGAAAAAATTCCACATGGTCAAACCGATAAATACAAAAATCGGAAAATACTTCCCGCCCTTTTCAAATACAATCACTGCAATGAATGTATAAACCATCATAAAAAGGAGGGGGTCCAGAATCCACCACAGCCAGCTCAGATAAGAGCTGGCCACCTCAGACTTCAGCTCTGCCTTTGCCGATCTAACTGTATAACTCCAATATTTTTTTATATCATTGAAAAATCTCATTTTGCCATCCTCCGCTGCGCCCACTTGTATCATACTCGTCGAATCATAGCACAAAATGCAGGAGAATTCAACCGTTAACATTCCAAATACTGTTTTTATATAGTTCATCCAGAGATTTCCGCGGAAATACCTCCAGCTGCCCGCCCCTGGTGGCATTGAAAATCTGCACCTGCCTCTTCTGCGCCGCCTTTTTTATTTTCTCATACCGATGCATATCTCTTTCCAGATGATACCTGCGGATTTCTGCTTCTGTGGCATCTGGTTTTCTCATAATATCCCTGGTTCTGGCCAAATCTTTGTTCTGCAGCTCCTTACTGATATAATTTTCCACAAAATGGCCCTGTTTTTCAAAAGATGACGTACAGTCCACTCCCAGCAGATAGATCTCCTGAAATCCCATATACATGGCCAGCTCAATCATAAACAGCACCACCGTTGCCTTGGAGCGGACCACATAGCGCAGCAGGTTATCTGACACCCGGTAATATTTGTGATTGATATCGTAAACATATACCGTGTCTTTCGGACATGCCTCCAGTTCCCGGTAACGGCTTTTTAGGGTGAAATAAGGAGATTCCACATATTTTGCGAATTCACTGCCTTTATTCTGGGAAAGCATCAGGTCACTGACGCAGTGATAGGACGGCCGCCAGGATGTCTGGGAGAAGATTTTATAAACCATGTTGCATCCAAAAGAATACTCCCCGCTTATCTTATCCAGGTCCTCTGCTGTGAGACTGGGCCCGTTGCCCACCAC
>CANSYV010000291.1 GCA_947651335.1 uncultured Lachnospiraceae bacterium | reverse complement strand
AAAAAGCGGGGGGGGGACGGAAAAACTGCCTCTGTATGTTCTCACCAATGTTAAAATGTTTCTGGGGGCCGCCTGTGTTTTCTATCCGGAAGTCCTGGCGAGTATTGGAAATGCAGTCCAGACAGATTATTATATTCTTCCCAGCAGCATTCATGAATGCATTATCCTGCCTGCCTCCAGCGGCTATTCGAGAGAAGAACTGGAGGAAATTGTGCGGCAGGTCAACGAGGCACAGGTGCCGGAGCAGGAAATTTTGTCAAATCACGTGTATTTTTATGACAAAGCCGCAGAAAAGATGTGCAATTAGATGAAAATCTGCCGTTGATTTTTATATTGGCTTTACAAACAGATACGGATGTGGTATACTCTCTAAGTACAGTTCATGGTACAAGCATCCGTAGCTCAGGGGATAGAGCAGTGGTTTCCGGTGCCACGTGGCGGGGGTTCGAATCCCTCCGGATGTGTTTTTATTTTGCTGAATAACTCACCAGTGGATTTGATGAAGGAGGGATTAATTTGGATAATTTTAGAGAATGGATATCTGATAACCTCCGGTATATATTGCTGGGGGTGGGAATATTGGCGGCGGCGGTTCTGATATTCATGGGAATTCGTACTTTTACCGGTTCGGGGAAGAATGATGAGAAGACCCAGTCAGAGAACCAGGTTGAGACAGAGTCGGCGAATCAGACAGGTGAAGATGAACAGGAGACAGTTTCCGCGTCATTGGAGAAGGATGCGGTTCCCGATGTTACAAAGCTGATCGAAGATTATTATAAGGCACTTGGAGATAAGAATGTCGACGAGTTAAAGGAGCTGGTGGATAATCTGGACCCGGCGGAGGAGACCAAGATTGCCAATACAAAGTATATTGAAGGCTACGAGAATGTAGAGGTTTATACGACAGAGGGTATGGAAGAAGGTACATATGTGGTGTTCGCAAGTTTCGCTTATAAATGTGCGGGTGTGGATACCCTGGCGCCTGCGCTCAGCCAGCTGTATGTGATCACCGATGAAAATGAGGAGCTGAAGATTTCTGCAGATGCTGTCAATGATTCCGAGATTCAGGAATATGTCAACACTGTGATGGACCAGGCGGAGGTTGTTCAGCTACGCAACAATGTGCAGGCGGCGTATGACCAGGCACAGAGCAGTGATCCGAATCTGAAAGAATTTTTGGAAAGCCTGGGCGGTGCAGATGCAGGTACCCCCACTCCGGCGCCAGTGTCTGATAATGGAACGGAAGGACAGCAGAATACTGCACCGGCTGGAGAAGGAATGATGACTGCCGCAGATGACTGCAATGTCCGGATTGCGGCCCAGTCCGGCTCTCAGATTGTTACTGTAGTTCCGGCAGGGGAGACAGTGACCAGACTGGGAGAGGAGAATGGCTGGATACAGATTGAATACGGCGGCGTTGTAGGATATGTGTATCAGGATTTACTCCGTTAAGGAACTGTAGATAGGAATTGAAATTGTGAGGTACGGCAAGAGATGTATGCCGTACTTCTTTTTTTCACTCAATTGCGGCTGCTCAATATACTAGTACACCATTTCATAGATACTCAAACACTAAGCACCCGCTATTTGTGCCATTGCCGCGTTGGCTTCAATCGACGATGCCACCGCATCGCCTCATTCAGCCGCCTTGCACTGACACAAATATCAGGCACTTAGTATCCGAGTATCTACGAAACGGTGTACTACCATTCGGCAGGGGCGGAGAAAGAAGATGTGAGGGCGATATGGAAGAAAAGGGGACAAGGCTCAACAAATATCTGAGTGAGTGTGGTGTGTGTTCCAGAAGGGCTGCTGACCGATTGATCGGGGAGGGGAAGGTGGCTGTGGACGGACGTACAGCACAGATGGGAGCCCGGGTAATGCCAGGCCAGAGGGTAATGGTTGACGGTGAGGAGGTGAAGGCTGGACAACGGGAGATTTTTCTGGCCTTTTATAAGCCGCGGGGAATTGTGTGCACAGAGGAAAAACGGGAGAAAAATAATATAGTGGATTATCTGAAATATCCGGTACGGGTGTTTACGGTGGGCAGACTGGATAAGGAATCAGAGGGTCTGCTGCTGCTGACCAACAAAGGGGAAGCTGCGGACCAGATTATGAGAGGCCGTAATTTTCATGAAAAAGAGTATCTGGTGACCGTTGACCGGGAAGTGACAGAGGAATTTCTGGCATCCATGTCCCGGGGGGTGCCCATTTTGGGTACTGTTACCAGAGAATGTCAGGTGGAGAGGACTGGGAGAAAATCATTCCGAATTGTGCTGACCCAGGGATTGAACCGGCAGATCCGCAGGATGTGTGAATATCTTGGGTATCAGGTGGCCACACTAAAGAGAATCCGCGTTATGAATATACGGCTGGACGGGCTGAAGCCGGGAGAATACCGGGAAATTACCTGTAAGGAGAGAGAACAGTTGGATTGTTTGCTGGGAACAGGAGGAGACTATGGCAGCAGATGAGCAAGTAAAACAGCAGGAAGACACGCTGGAACAGATGAAGGAGCTGGCGGCGGTGCTGAATCAGGCATCAAAAGCATATTACCAGGAAGACAGGGAGCTGATGAGCAATCAGAAATATGACCAGCTTTATGACCAGCTGCTGGCCCTGGAGAAAGAGTCAGGAATTGTTCTGGCAGGCAGCCCCACAGTCTCAGTGGGATATGAGGCTCTGGACGAACTGCCCAAGGAGGCCCATGAGATACCTATGCTCTCTCTGGATAAAACGAAAGACCAGGAGGCGCTGCGCAGTTTTATCGGAGAGCACAAGGTCTTGCTGTCCTGGAAGCTGGACGGGCTGACCATTGTTTTGACTTACGAGAACGGGGAGCTGGCGAAAGCAGTAACCAGGGGAAATGGAGCTGTGGGGGAAGTGATCACCAATAACGCCAGGGTGTTTGTCAATCTGCCGCTGAAAATCCCCTATAAAGGAAGGCTGGTGCTGCGGGGAGAGGCAGTAATCACATATCAGGATTTTGAGAAGATCAATCAGCAGATTGAGGATGTGCAGGCCCAGTACAAAAACCCCCGGAATCTGTGCAGCGGGTCTGTCCGGCAGCTGAATAATGAAGTGACGGCTGCAAGAAACGTGCGTTTTTATGGTTTTGCCCTGGTGAGCGCTCCGGGTATGGAGTTTCAGAACTCTCATGAGCAGGAGATGAAATTTCTGCACAATCAGGGTTTTGAGGTTGTGGAATACCGGGTGGTGGACAGGGAAAACCTGGATGAGGCAATGGAGTATTTCTCATCCCAGACTGAGAAAAATGACCTTCCATCCGATGGATTGGTGGCTGTTTATGACAATATTTCTTCTTCCGGCGCCTGCATAATCTGTTCCATATCCTGGTCAA
>CANSYV010000290.1 GCA_947651335.1 uncultured Lachnospiraceae bacterium | reverse complement strand
CTTCCGAACATTACCTGCGATGCGTCCTGATAATTTAATCCAGATTAACAAGCCATTTTATCCGACCGGCTCCTCTCCCTCTCCGATGATTCCCGGCAGATTTTGGATATTGTCTCTTTGTTCCACGACTATGCCACACTGGAAATCATTGAGTTCATCACAAACCGGGATACCTTTGAGATTTTAAGTCTTTTAGATGAGCTGAAGGCACAGACTCTCATCAAAGAGACCGTAAGCGATAATGAAATCCGTTTCCAGTTCTGCCATAATAAGATGCAGGAGTTCGTCCATTCCCAGCTCTCTCCGTCGAAAAGACGCCTGCTGCACCGCCGGGCGGCGGATTATATGGTACAGTCCCCTTATCCCCGGACAGGTTACTGGTATGAGAAAATTATTTATCACTATACCCTCTGTGGAGATGAGCCCAGCATATTGAAATATAAAATTTTGAAATTAGAAGCTTTTTCTGCGTCCAGCCTTGACCTGTACCCTATCCTCACCCCCTCTGTCGAAAACCAGGAACCGGCGCAGCAAATACTCACCTCCACTTTTGAACATTTACAGACCCAGCTCTGCCAGCTTTTTCAAAAATTCCCCAACGCCGGCGGATACTCCGAGCTGGAAGCCCATCTGCTTTACCTCATGGGAAAGTATTATATCTCCCAGGGAATTTACGCAAAAGGCCCGTCCGCCATCCGCCAGATACTCAGCCAGAATGAATACGCACAGGCCCATCCCCAGTTTTATATCCAATGCCTGCGCCAGCTCACCTTTTACGGAATTCAAATCTGGGACACCCGCCTCATGAGGCAGAATATCTCCCAATGCATGGAACTGGAGGAAGTCCACCATCTGGACATTGATTATGCCATTGAGTGCCGCCTGAAGGGACTTCTGCTATCCATGGAGGGTTCTTACGATGATGCGGAAGATTACCTGATGAAAGCCATAAGCGGCTTTAAAATGTCGCCGCTGAAGTCACAAATCTATGCCCTGAACATTGCCGCCTGCTACAATTATCTAGGGGAACTGCACAGAAAGAGGCAAAACTTTTCATCTGCCATTGAATATTATCTGAAAGCAGTCCGCATATGCACCAAACGCCGATGCCTTATCAGCCCCACGTTCTACACCAATCTGTCCAAGGCTTATCTGGCGTCCGGCATGGAACAGGCCGGACAGGTTATGCTCATGAGCGCCAACGAACTTTACGACAATTCCTCTGCTTTGATGGGCCGGGCCTGCGCCAAGAGCTGCCTCAGCCGCATCAAGGCAGATATGGGCAACTGGGACAGCGCCGTCCAGCTGCTGTCAGAAGCCAAAGAGTGCGCGGCACGTCTGGCATCCCCTTACGAATCCGGCATTCTGGCACTCAACCAGGCGGCGCTTTTATCCGATCATCCCGGAAAATTCGAAGGGGTCATTGACAGCAGCGTCTCCAAACTATGCCAGGAGAGCAGGGGCTTTCTGGCGAACCTTCCCGGATGCTATGAATTAGAAGAACTTGCCCGGTTCGCCCCCGCCCCGTGAACCGGCGTAAAATCAGCGCAGAAAAACAGGAGGCCGTCCCAAATAACGGACAAGCCTCCTGTTCTCACAAAAGCATCCTGCAATGAAAAACATCCCTCCATTAATTCAGCAGCCGGTTATTCTCCAGCCCGCCTTCCAGGGAGCTGCTCATAATCTGCAGCCGCCGGTAAACGTCCTCCTCTATTTCCATCTCCTCTGCCTCTTGGCCGCTGGCTTTCTGATTTCCGAAAATCTCTCCCGGAACAAATACCTGGCCCCCCGGCTTAGCCGGTTCACTGTCCCTGACCTGTGCTGCCAGCTTATCCATCTCCCCCTGAAAGCTTTCCAGGCTGGTGAACATGTCCGGTGAAAATGCCAGAAACAGATAGCCAAGGTCGAATTCATCCTCTGCCTCATTTCCCATTTTCGCGCCTATGAGCGCTCCTGTCATCACTTCCAGGGCAAAACACAGGGCATATCCTTTGGGACCGCCGAAGGGAACTGCCGCCACCGCTTGTTCCGGGTCCCGGGTAAAGGCTCCCGACCGATCCAGAAACGCATTGGGCGCCATGGCACGTTTTTCCACCATGGCCTGGCGGATCTCCCCCCACACCTTCTGCGATGTGGCAAAATCAAACACATAGGGCTCTCCCTGGCCGCTGGGGAAGGAAAAACATAAGGGATTGGTTCCGAAAACAGGCTCTTTTCCCCCATACGGCGCCACACACGCAGGGCCTCCGTTATTCATAAGCATCCCCACAAATCCAGCCTGGGCGATCTTTTTCGCATAAGGGGTAATGCGGGAATAACGGCTCACATGGTCAAACGCCGCGATTCCAATCCCATGTTCCCGGGCCATCTCCACAGCCAGATCGGCCGCGTGCCGGGCCGCGATATGCCCCAGCTCCCCGTTTCCCTCAATCCGGGCAAAACAGCCGCTCTTTTTCACAACCTGAATACTTCCGCTTTTTCTGGAAAGCCCGGCATCAATCATCAGAAACTTAGACAGACCATGGGTCTTATGCCCTTCCTGCTCGGCCTCCACATAATCATCTATAATAAACGCCGCGTCCTCCCCTGTAATGCCGCGAAGTCTCAGGGCATCTGCCATAAGGCCGCGGATTTCCTTTGTTTTTACTTTTACTTCCATGGTACCTCACCTCACCGACTTTTAGGAATTCTTTGTCACTTCCACCACCCCTGTGGTTCCGTCCATCCGCACATAATCTCCATTTTCAATCAGGCTGCAGGGGTCCTCATCTTTGTCAAAGTCTACAATGGTGGGAATCTGCATTACAGCACTGGCCACGGCAGCGCTGGAATCAATAGCAGAAAACATCCACCCCTTTGGAGCACAGCCTGCAGCCCGGGCAGCTCCGAAATAACAGGACCATCCATTTGACCCTTTGCTGCCCGGCATAACCAGAATGGTATCTTTAATGGTTCTGCCTTTATTGGGGTTATCCCAGTCTTCGATTTTTCCTGTTTTTGGATCAATGCCGCCCCACCCTGTAATGCCTTTGGGACACACCAGCGCTGTGCCCTCCACGATTCCCGGAAGCACACCCCTGCCATGCAGTATTATTTTTTCCATCGAAATTCCTCCTTCCACTGTCCTGTCAGCGCGGCCTCCAATGCCCGGTATGTATCTGTATAATAGATGCTCTGTTCTAAGGGCAGTGACCGGACGCTGCCAGACTGCTTCAGACTGTCATATACCTGGCTGGGATAATCTTTCAGCAGTGTTTCTCCCACAGTGGCAGGGCAGGTGCTGGTATAGATATGTCCTCCTGCTTCTTCTATGACCTTCGTATACCCGTTCAGATCCGCCATAGCCTTTACCGGATATACTGTCC
>CANSYV010000289.1 GCA_947651335.1 uncultured Lachnospiraceae bacterium | reverse complement strand
ATATGCCGGACTGTTTCCCACCTGGCTGTGCCCGGAACAGGTGAGGGTAATCCCCATTTCAGAGAAATTCCATGATTATGCGGCACAGGTGGAAGAAAAATTGAGAAATGCTTCCATCCGCTGCTCTGTGGACCAGCGTTCAGAGAAGATGGGTTATAAGATCAGGGAAGCCAGACTGGAGAAAGTGCCCTATATGCTGGTAGTGGGGGCAAAAGAGCAGGAAGAAGGGGTGGTTTCTGTGAGGAGCCGTTATCTGGGAGATGAAGGCTCCAGGCCCCTGGATGCATTCATTCAGGAGATTACAGAAGAAATCCGCACAAAAACCATCCGTAAAATCCAGGTTGAGACAGAAGGACAGCAGTCCTAAAAAGGTGGTTACACGGCATCCGGGAAGCAGCAGGATTTGATATGTTCAATGGGCATGTCCTGCCCGGTCCACAAGGTGAAGGCTTCCGCGCCCTGATACAGCAGCATATACAGTCCGTTTCCAGTCTGGCACCCAGCCTCCTGGGCCAGTTTTAAAAGCCTGGTCTGCCGCGGATTGTAAATGGCGTCGAACACAGCCAGGTCTGGGTGGAAAAGTCCGGGGTCAGTAATCAGGGAAGCGTCTGTCCCCGGAGCCATGCCCACAGAAGTGCCGTTCACCAGCAGATGGCTGTTTTCCAGTGAGGACTTCAGCTGAAGGTCATCTGCCTGTTCGGCCAGAGTCACACGGCAGGGGTAGAGCCGGCTGAGTTCGTCGGCCAGATGCTGCATCCTGCCCCAGAACCGGCTGGAGGAACGGGCAAATACGTGGACCGCCTGGGCGCCGTCGATGGCTGCCTGGGTGCAGATGGACGAAGCGGCTCCTCCGGCGCCCAAAAGGGTCATGGTTTTTCCTTTTATATCCTGTCCGGCTTCTTTAAGCGCCCGGATGAAGCCGATGCCGTCTGTGTTATGGCCGGTCAGTTCCCCGTTTTCCTCGTGTACCACAGTATTTACGGCTCCGATTAAGCGGGCTGCCGGTGAGAGGCTGCTGCAAAGTTCTGCCATGCGGTTTTTGCAGGGCATGGTCAGATTGAAACCTCGTACTCCCAGAGCCTTTAAACCGCGCACGGCATCCGGCAGAGCCTGTTCGTTCACATCAAAACACAGATATACATAATCCAGCCCAAGATACTGGAAACTTTCGTTGTGCATCCGGGGGGAGATGCTGTGGGTGACAGGGGTGCCAAGGAGTCCGGTGAACCGGGTGCATCCAGTAATAGGAATGTTCATTTTATATCCTCCGTTTTGTTTACAGTTTCTTAAAATCCCGGCAGGCAGCCAAAAACGCCGGCCGGGTTCATAACCATCATATATATTTTCAGAGGAGATGTCAATAAATGGCCAGAAGTATCGTTGTAAAAAATACTGTCATTGGGGAGGGGATGCCCTGCATCTGCGTCCCTCTTACGCAGACGGATGCACCGGGATTGGAAGCGGAGGCAGAGCAGGCCGCAGCCGTATGCCCGGATCTTGTGGAGTGGCGGGCGGACTGTTTTCAGGATATTTTTTCTCCGTCACATGTGGAGGGCGTTCTCAAAAGACTGAGGGGCATTCTGGATTCCATTCCGCTTATTTTTACTGTACGCACACAGAAAGAGGGGGGCAGTCTGCAGATTTCGGAAGAAGATTATATCCGTCTTTTGAAACATGCGGCAGATACGAAAATTCCCTCTTTTGTGGATATAGAAGTGATGCAGATGGAATTTTCCCTGCTGCAGGAAACGGTGGACTGGCTTCACAAGAAGGGGATACTGGTGATTGGGTCCAGCCATCATTTTGAGGGAACACCTTCTGAAACGGAAATGGAGGCTGCTCTGAAAAGGGAAGACGAAGCTGGGGCAGATATCTTAAAACTTGCTGTCATGCCCCATGATTACAGGGATACCGCCAGGCTGCTTTGTGTAACAGGACGGATGAGCCGGGAGAATACGCAGAAGCCGCTGATTACCATGTCCATGGGAGATTTGGGGAGCGCCAGCCGTTTCTGCGGGGAAATTTTTGGTTCAGCGGTTACATTCGCCACGGCAGGACGGATGTCTGCGCCCGGACAGCTTCCCATTGATGAATTGAGAACCCTGCTTGAGACGTTTCATGAGTTTGTCTGAGAAAACATGTCTGTCTGTAAAACAAGCTCGAAAAAATGAGAAAATATTTAGATAGTTACGCCCTTATTTCGACAAATTCTTCAACCCCCCATAACTTATAATGTGTGTACACAAATAAGATCGCACAGGTTATGGAGGGCTTTTCTTGTATCGGGAAATATACATAGATGTGGTTTTTGTGACAAACTTCTTAATGGATTTTGTACTGCTTTATCTCACGGGGATGTTTCTCGGTATTCACACCGCCTGGTACAGATGTTTCTTCGGTGCCGTGCTGGGCGCTGTGTCCTCCTGTTTTATCTTATTCATACCTACAGATTACGTATATCCGGCGGCCTTTGTCCTGCATGTTATAACAGCAGCGGCCATGGCCCGTATAGGATATAAAATAGATTCCAAAAGAATGCTGGCCAGAATTACATTGACTCTTTATGTACTGGCGTTTTTATGCGGAGGCTTCTGGGATATTGCAGCCAGGGGAAGAAAAATGGCTCTGTGGATGTTTCTTTGCTTTACAGGGCTTAGTTATTGTTTCCTGGCTGTCTGTGTCAGAGGATATCAGAACTGGCTGAGAAAACGGGAAACTTACTGCAGAGTAAAACTCAAAGCACAGGGAAAGACAGTAGATCTTACAGGACTTTACGATACAGGCAATCTGCTGGCGGACCCCCTTACAGGGAAACCGGTTTCGATTGTGGAAGAACAGACTCTGGCAGAGCTTGTACCCGCCGCTGCATTAAAGAGGTTAAAAGAGATGGAAAAAACTGTGGGGGAGTATGATGACCCGGTGTGGGAAAGTCTGCATCCCCATTTTATTGTCTATTGCAGTGTGGGGAATGATGGAACACTTCCTGTGGTTACATTGGAAGATATGTGTATTTACCGTGGGGAGCAGATTATCTATGTCTATCGTCCTGTGGTTGCTGTCTCTGCGGCATCGTTTCATTCCCAGGGAAGATATCAGATTATTCTGAACGGTAAGATTATGTGACTTGGCATCAAAGGTATCAATCTGGAGCATGTTGGATTTTTGCGGCATGTTCGGACAGGAGGAGTATAGTATGAGTGTAAAAGCAGCAGCCCCGAATTACACGGGACCAATGATTTCCAGATTTTCCAACGTGGTATTTCATAAACCCAGGGAGGTTTATTATATTGGGGGAGCCGATGTGCTTCCCGCGCCGCCGGAACCTGTATTTGGGTCAATAGACACCGAAGAAATCCCACCGAATCCG
>CANSYV010000288.1 GCA_947651335.1 uncultured Lachnospiraceae bacterium | reverse complement strand
CCAGGGTGATGGGCCCGATTCTGCCCAGGTACATGTTCACAATGATAATGAGCTTGCCCGCCAGGGGAAGCTGTGAGGTAATTCCCCTGCTCAGCCCCACTGTCCCGATAGCGGAAGTAACTTCATAGACGATGTCAATAAATGACGCTTTCATAGTCATAGATAAGGCAATGCTGCCCGCCAGCAGGCAGAAAAATCCCAGACCCGTCACTACCATTGCTGTACGGATGCTCTGTTCCTTAATCTTCCGCTGGAATACTTCTGTGTCATCCTTACCTTTCAGATAAGCAATGACTGACAGACACAAAATAGCCCACGTAGTTGTCTTCACACCGCCTGCAGTCCCCATGGGCGAGCCTCCCACGAACATCAAAAACAGTGTCAGCACCATGGAGGAATCGCTGAGCATACTCTGGTCTACTGAGGCAAAGCCTGCCGTCCTGGTGGTCACAGACTGAAACAGCGCAGCCTGTATCTTCGTTCCCCAGTTCATGCTGCCCAGGGTATCCGGGTTTCCAGATTCAAACAGCAAAAAGAGAAACCCTCCCCCAAATATCAGCAGCGCCGTGGCCGCCAGCACCAGTTTGGAGTGAAGCTGCAGCCTTGCGTACCAGTGGCGCTGACGGCCTTTTTTCCCATATCCTTCTTTCCAGACCCGGTACAAATCCCACCAGACAAGAAATCCCAGACCGCCGGATACAATCAGCAGCATAGTAACGCCGTTTACCAGCGGGTTTCCCACATAGGGAATCAGACTGTCTTCTCCCAGAATATCCATCCCCGCATTGCAAAACGCGGATATGGAGGTAAAGACAGACTGCCAGATCCCTTTCCTCCATCCAAACTCCGGTACAAAAACAAAGGAATATCCCACTGCGCCCAGCAGCTCCGCCCCCAGCGTACAAACCACAATCTTCCTGACGATATTTCCCATTCCGGCCATGGTATCCAGATTATACGCCTCCTGTATCACCCGCCTGCCTTTCAGGGTGATACGCCTGCCCAGAAGCAGCAGGGCAGATATGGTCACGGCTATCACACCCAGGCCGCCCAGCTGAATAATACATAAAATCACTATTTTCCCCACTGTGGACCAGTGTACAGCAGTGGGCACTGTCACCAGGCCGGTCACGCAGACGGACGTGGCCGCGGTAAACAGCGCGTCGATGAAACTGGTGCGCTCTCCCGGCGCGCTGCACACAGGCAGCCATAAAAGAAAACCGCCCAGAAGGATCACTCCCGCAAAACCGAGAGCAATAATCCGGGCAGTGCTTAATGATGACTGAACTTTTGTATATATAACTGATTTTTTACGAAATTTCATATCCATTACTTATTATAATTGTGGGACAGGGAATTACATACTGAAAACTGGTACTCTGACAGCTGTTTCTGCATAGCGAGAGCCTCGTCAATATCAAAATCCACATATTCTCCATGACGGTATCCCACAACTCTTCGAGACTTTCCTTCCAGCAGAAGATCCACAGCCTTCGCCCCCATGATGGATGCGTATACACGGTCTTTACAGGTAGGGCTTCCCCCCCGCTGCATGTGGCCTAAAATAGTGGCCCTTGTCTCAAGGCCTGTAGCCGCCTCAATCCGTTTTGCCATTGCCTCCGAATGGCCGATTCCCTCTGCATTGATGATAATATGATGCTTTTTGCCGCTTTTCCGGCTGTTGATAATATGGTTAATCAGTTTCTGCTCATCATAATCATATTTTTCCGGAATCAGCACATCTTCCGCGCCGTTGGCGATTCCGCACCACAGCGCAATGTAGCCGGCATTTCTCCCCATAACTTCTATGATACTGCAGCGCTCATGGGATGTGGAGGTATCCCGCACTTTATCAATAGCTTCCATAGCCGTGTTCACAGCCGTGTCGAACCCAATAGTATACTCTGTGCAGGCAATATCCAGGTCAATGGTTCCCGGAATGCCGATGGTGTTGATTCCCAGGCTGGCCAGCTTCTGCGCCCCGGCAAAAGAACCGTCCCCGCCGATCACCACCAGACCGTCGATGCCGTGTTTCCTGCAGACTTCCGCGCCTCTTCTCTGGCCGTCTTCTGTCCTGAATTCCGCACAGCGGGCAGTAAGCAGTATGGTACCGCCCCGTTCTATGGTATCCGACACATCCTTTGCTTCCATATCCACAATTTCCTCGTTGAGCAGACCGTTATATCCTTTATAAATGCCTTTTACCTTCAATCCGCTGCTCAATCCTCTGCGGACCACCGCACGGATAGCCGCATTCATGCCAGGGGCATCTCCGCCGCTGGTTAATACGCCGATAACCTCAATTTTTTTACTCATTGTAGACATCAAACCTCCTCTGTGTTCCTTCTCACCCTTCTTCGTCTCCAAAGCGCGTCTCTAAAAAGTTTAATGCATTTTCACTGTTTTTTCAATACTCTTTTCCAGAACTTTCACATTTTCCCTGCCGAATTTCTCGCAGAAGCTGTCCATATCCAGGGAGTCAATGGAAATATTTCTGCTGGAGGGCAGTCTTTTCATGGCCCGTTCTTCTTTCAAAAACACTACAACAGAATCTGTACCCCTGCGGCCGTCAAGTGCCTGAGCCAGCTGTTCTTCCTTTTCCTGATATTCTTCTTTCGAGGAAAACTGAACCCATAATTCCCTGGGAACTTCTGTAAACAGCCACATTTTTTCACAGATCAATTTGCTGGCTTTGTCGTCTTCTGCTGCCACCCGTCCCAGTATAAATACTTTATTTTCTTCCTCCAGACGGTTCACATTTTTCTCATAATCCCTGGGGAACACAATAATCTCCACTGTCCCCACCAGGTCTTCCACTGTGAGAAATGCCATCACCTTATTATTTCTTGTGTATTTCAGCGTTTTGTTGGTGATCATTCCGCCGATAATTACTTTCTTCCCGTCTTTCAGATTGGGGAATCCCGTGTCATCATCTGGAAGAAAATCCACTGTTTTCGCGGTGGCGTTTTGTGCCAGTATCTTCGTATACCGCTCCAGGGGATGGCCGCTGATATAAATTCCCAGCACCTCTTTCTCAAATGAGAGAATGGTTTCCTTATCATAATCTTCCACCTGAGGAAGCTGGATGGCAAAATCTTTCTTCTCTTCCTCCCCCACAATATCCATCAGTGACAGCTGCCCGGCCATGGAATTCTTCTTTTCATGCTGGACGCTGTCCATTATCTGGGTGTAGACCATCATTTTCTGCCTGCGGCTTCCCTCCAGACAGTCCAGAGCTCCCGCTTTAATCAGATTTTCCACCACCCGCTTGTTTATCTCATGGCCGGACATGCGGGTGATAAAGTGATTGAGAGTGGTAAACAGTCCGCCCAAAAATCAGGGATATTGAGAGCATTATCATCATTGATGATTTCATTGGG
>CANSYV010000287.1 GCA_947651335.1 uncultured Lachnospiraceae bacterium | reverse complement strand
GGCTGGTGGGTCCGGAGGAAAAAGAAACCCCTTGAACTTTTGAAACACTTATGGTATTCTTTAGATAAAGAAGGACGCCTGCTCCAACAGACGCCCCACAGGAGCGACCGATAGACGGTTAGCCCATTCAGCATAAGCAAAAAATAACCGCTTAGCTTGTCAGGCCTGGGCGGTTATTTTTGTGTCTTATTATTATCGTTACGCCCCATGGCGTATCCGGGGCTAAAGCAACCAACACAAAGGCTGATAACTGCAATAAGTCCTTCTAACGTCAACATAAGCGTCGCCCTCCCTCTCAGTATTTCTGCTCAAAGACGGATTATGTAAACGGAGGGGCGCACTGCGTCCGGCGGACGCAGGCTCTGCGCCGACCGAAACGAAGTGTAGAACACAGTCCCTCCGGAGAGGGCTAACCGCCTACCATCCTGGTAGTCCCAAACAGACAGTAACAGAATCCGACAGGAATTTCAACTGCATCCAATTTTGAGGTAATGAAAGTACAAACCTATTTTCCGAGTGTCATATTAGTGTCACAGAGCAAAAAGAAAGACCGGAAAACCCTTATTTTACAGGCTTCCCAGTCTAAATGTCCGCTATTCGAACTCGATCGTAGCCGGAGGCTTCGGACTCATATCATAGCAAACCCGATTCACATTCTCCACCTCAGACAAAATCCGCTCTGTAATCCGTTCCAGCACGCTCCAATCCACCTTTTCAATGGATGCGGTCATTGCGTCAATGGTATTGATGGCGCGGATAATCACCATATATTCAAATACCCGGGCATTATTTTTCATACCCACTGACTTAAAGTCCGGTACTACAGTAAAGTACTGCCATACTTTCTTGTCCAGTCCTGCCTTTGCAAATTCTTCTCTGAGAATTGCGTCGGATTCGCGGACTGCGGTCAGACGGTCTTTTGTAATGGCACCCAGGCATCTTACTCCGAGACCGGGGCCTGGGAAGGGCTGGCGGTAAACCATGTCATGGGGCAGGCCCAGCTCAACGCCGCAGGCGCGCACTTCATCTTTGAAAAGCTGCTTTAATGGCTCTACCAGCTGGAATTTCAGGTCTTCGGGAAGTCCGCCCACATTGTGGTGGGATTTTACCATTTTTGCTGTTTTCGTACCACTCTCAATGATGTCGGGATAAATGGTTCCCTGGCCGAGAAAATCAATTCCCTCCAGTTTCCGGGCTTCTTCTTCGAAAACGCGGATAAATTCGCCGCCGATGATTTTCCGTTTCTGCTCCGGGTCTGCCACATCTTTTAATTTGCCGAGAAAACGTTCAGAGGCATCCACATAGATGAGGTTAGCATGAAGCTGGTCACGGAATACTTTTACAACACTTTCGGATTCATTTTTACGCATTAATCCGTGATTGACATGAACGCATACCAGCTGCTGTCCGATTGCCTTAATCAGCATGGCGGCCACCACAGAGGAATCCACCCCGCCGGACAATGCCAGCAGTACCTTTTTATCTTTCACCTGCTGACGGATCAGCTGAACCTGGTCCTCGATGAAGTTTTTCATGTTCCAATTAGCCTCAGCTTTGCAGTCCTGGAAAATAAATTTTTTCAGTTCATCCTGGCTGGGAAGCTCAGAAAACTGCGTGCCGCATTTGGACTGGGGGTAGTCAATGGAAATCATAGGGTAACCCAGCTGATAAAGCTCCGGGCTGATTTCCACGGCCTGTCCGTCTACCACACGGTTTTCACCGCCATTCAAAATAATGCCTTTTACGTTATCAAAACTTTTCAGGGTTTCTGCTGAGATATCGTGGGGGTGGATCTCACTGTACACACCCAGGTCACGGATTTCACGGGCGATTACAGTATTCTGTGTGCTGCCCAAATCCAGAATTACGATTAAATCCTGTTTCATAGGGGATGGTCTCCTTATCTTTTATTTGCTTCATTATAGCAAAACGTATGTGTTCTTGCAAAGAAAAAATGGAAAACAGCTGGAAAGCATAAAAATTATGGATATACAGACAATATATATTGTGATAGAATATACTGCGATAAAAGAACATGTGGTATTTGTAAAGTTTCAGTGAACGCAGTGGAGGGAAGCTATGACAAACACAAGCGAAGCACAGGAGAAAAAAACAGTAAATCAGGCGGAGGCTGCTAAAGGCCGGCTATACCATCTGGATGCAGCAAGGGTATTGGCGATTGCGCTTGTGACACTGTATCATATATGGAAACGCATGGGGAAACCCGTATGGCATCTGGGAGGACTGAGCGTATACGGCATTCCTGAATGGGGGAATGTGGGGGTGCTGATGCTGCTGGTTTTATCAGGATATCTAATGGTCAACAGTTACCGCAGGCTGGACGGGCTTCCCTGGGGGAAAAAATTAAGGGTTTTCTATTCCGGCAGGTTTTGGCGCATTGCCCCTGCATATTACTTTGCCATTTTGTTTTGGTGCCTGTGTAAAGATGGAATAGGGCGGAAAGATATTCTTGTCCATCTGCTGTTTATTCACAATTCCTTTGACGCCTACGAATATGGCATCAGCGGTGTGTTCTGGTATCTGAGTGTGCAGATGGGGCTTTATCTGGCCGTGCCTTTCCTGTTTTTTATATGGAGAAAATGTTGTGCTGTATTTCATTTGACAGGCGCCCGGCGTATATGGGCAGAGCTGGGGGTGTGCGCGGTCTTCTTCCTGAATGGTGTTGTAATGTATCTGAATGATATGTGCAAATATCATTCCATTTTCTTTATGGCACCTTACTTTCTTCTAGGGATGGCTTTGTATAATATGCAGGAAGTCTGGGGAATCCGGACAAAATATCTTCAGATTCTGGGAGTGATTCTGATATGCGGCGGATTTGCATTGATGCTGATGCCCCAGTCGGCGGAGGTGCCGGCATTATACCGGGGCAGTATCGGTCTGCTTCTGGGAAGCGGCATGGTTTTATTCAGCATATACCCCATACCGGAAGTATTCCGGGAGCCGCTGGCATGCCTGTCAACGGCTACTTACTCCGCTTATCTGTATAATTATGTGATGAATTATCTGAACGGCATCCGGCACTTGGGGGACCGGCAGCATGTATGGATGTGGATGCTTTTCTATATGACCATGGTGCTGGCTTATGGACTGTTTATGTATCAGGTGGTGGAACGGCCCCTTCAAAAGATAGTTTCTAAGGCACGGAGAAAATAGATTCTGTGGGCAGGAGATATCTCCTGCTCAAAACAGCTCCTTACAATTCTTGGCATGTTTTTATCTTGTTATAAATAGCCAGTCCGTTTTTTCTTCCAAATGTATGTAAACTTCCAAGGTAAATCACTTTTGCGGACTTTTCCTTATCCTCAATCAAATTTTGAATATCGTCGATCAGGGGTTCATATTCTGCGCCTATACAGAAAAAATTCGGATAAAAA
>CANSYV010000286.1 GCA_947651335.1 uncultured Lachnospiraceae bacterium | reverse complement strand
CAAATCAGGTCTGAAAGAGGGAGATGCCGATGATAATGCCCAGCATGGTAAGAAAGGAGCGGCCTTTGTTGGAACGGATATTGGACAGCGCCATTTTCAGATATTCAACTAACTGGCTCATGGAGTCCCTCCTAATTCATCTGCAGCCGGAGCGCTCTTGGCAGCACTTCCCTCTGTAAGCCCTTCCTGAAGCTGCGGTATCACCAGATCTCCCTCTTTCAGACCCGATTTGACCTCTGTCAAAGTATCAGAACTGATTCCTGTGGTAATTTCCCTGCGGGCAATCACCCCGTCCTCCAGCACATAGCAGAACGTGTTATCTTTCCCGGTATTCACCGCATCCGCGGGAACAGTCAGTACATTTTTCTCAGACCCGGTGAGAATGGACGCTTTCGCCTCCACACCCAGGAAAATATTGTCGTCCGGATTGTCTATGACCACTTCACAGGTGACAATGGGCGCACCCTTTTCATTCTGCTGGGCCACCCGGTTAATATCTCCAACGGTTCCCTGATATGTATTATTTGCTATGGTGATTTCCGCTTTCTGTCCCTCTTTCAGCTTATGATAATCGTATTTGGAGACAGTGGCCTCCACGGCAACATCATCGTTGCTGGCTATGCTCACCAGCTCCAGCCCCTGGGTGGCCAGCATACCGTCTGACAGCGCCGCGCTGGTGACAATGCCGTTGAATTCCGCCTTAATCCCCTGGCGCCCTTTTTCCAGCAGTTCTTCCTGGGACATGGCATCCAGCTCTGCCAGGTTATTATTATTCTCCATGGCCTTCTTGTTGGCATTGCTGATTTCCATGGTATCGGCTGCGTCCACTTTTGCTTTTGCCTCCGCCAGGTCTGACTGGAGATCCGCCAGAACGGACTGGGCATTTTCCAGATCCATCTGCCACTGGGCCAGCTGGGCGTCTGTGGAAGCGCTGTCTTTCTCCACAGCTTCCAGCTCTCCTGCTGTGGACATTTCCTGAATCATTGCCTGGATATCCGCCGCTTCCATCCCGGAATAGGCGCCCATCTGATTTTCCAGCTGTTCCAGCTCTATCTCATTGGCGTCTACGATTTTCTGGCGTTTTTTCATCTGGGCTTCTATGGTTTTTGCCGTATTGCTGTCTTCCTCAAATTCAGCCTGTGACTGTTCAATGGCCAGCTTGTCGATTTCGGCCTGATAACTCTCATTCTCAGTCTCCAGTTTCTCTATCTGTGTAGCCGCCTCCAGCATTTTATTCAGCGTCTTCAGCTCTTTTGCCTGTTCCTTTGACATGGAAACCGTGGATTCAGAAGCCTGGCGTGCCAGCTGGAGAGTCCTGTCATTGATGGACTGCTTCAGCCCGTTAATATAATTTTTATAATTGTCAATATCCCCCTGGATGATCTGGGAATTTCCCTTTGCAGTCTCCGCCTCTGCCATGGCCTTATCCGCCTTGCCCACAGTGTCCAGATTGGTGTTCACCATGGCAAGATGTGTCAGCTCCGCTTTCTTATTATCTGCCTCCAGTGTATCTGTCTCAAAGCTCACCAGCGTGCTCCCCACATTGACAATCTGCCCGTTCTTGGCAGAGAATTCCTTAATTGTGGCATTTACCGGCGAATAGTAGGTCTTAGTCCTCAGACTTTTCACCGTACCGCTCACTTCCAGATAGGCGGTCACATCGCTTTTCGCTGCCTCCTCTGTGGCCACCATAGGGGTGGTGTCCGTCTGTGTCATCTTCGGAACCATAACCAGGGCTGCCATCGCCAGAATTGCCAGAACACCGATTAGCGCTGTGGTTATCTTTCCCTGACGCCTCCTTTGCTCAGGTGTTTTCCTTCCTTTTGGCCGTTTAGGCATTCTGTTCGCTGACATAGGTGTGTTCCTCCTTGTAATTTGGATTTATAAAGTCTTCTTCAATCTTGCCGTCCATAATACGGATGATCCTGCGGGCACTGGCCGCGATCTCATCATCGTGGGTGATCAAAATCACGGTACGCCCCTCCCGGTATAAATTCTTGAGAATGTCCATGATTTCTTTTGTAGATGTGGAGTCCAGATTACCAGTGGGCTCATCCGCCAGAATCACAGGCGGACAGGCTGCAATGGCCCTGGCGATGGCCACCCTCTGCTGCTGGCCGCCGGACATCTCTGAGGGCTTATGGGTCATTCTCTTTTCCAGTCCCACCATCCGCAGGGCCTGTTCTGCCAGCTCCCGCCGCTCCCACCGGTCCACACCCCGGTAAATCAGGGGCAGTTCCACATTGGCCAGCGCATTCAGATTCCCGATCAGATTAAACCCCTGGAAAATAAACCCGATTTCCACATTCCGAATGGTGGAAAGCTCATTGTCCGTCATGTAAGATACGTCCTGCCCGTGGAGCAGATAACGCCCCCTGGTGGGCACATCCAGACATCCCAGCATATTCATCAGAGTAGACTTTCCAGAACCGGAATGGCCGATGATTGCCACAAATTCCCCTTCGTCCACCTCCAGATTCACATGGTTCAAAGCCCAGACTTCATTCTCTCCCGGATTATAAATCTTGCACATATCCTGAATCTCAATTAATTTTCCCATATAATCCTCCCCGGCTGCCTTCATCTGTACTGCTTAATTAATACAATAATACATACGCTTTTATTTGTCAATACGCTTTTTATTTTATACCCGTATATAAAAAAAGGGAAGCATTTCGCCTCCCTTTTTTTCTTACATTTTCGTAAGATTTTCCCTTCTATACCACAGTCCTGTTTTTTTGTCCACAGTAAATTCCAAAACCTGCAAGGACAGCGGTCAAGCCCAAAACGAAAACCGCCATAACCGGATAGCTGACACACATACCGAACACATGAAACATTTTAAATCCCCCAAACACCTCCTTTATCAGTGTAACATTCGCCAGTCCAAAGTCAATCAGAGGCTGGAATCTCTGTGTGACAGTATCACCCATTGCCGCCAGACCTACGTTAAAAAACAGAATGGCAAGGCTTACCCCCACCGTGCCCATCCGGCTTTTCATTCGCGATGAAATAAAGCCAATGATAAGGCTGTAAACTGCCCCTGTGAAAATAAGCCATACTGCCCCGGCTGCGGCAAGCTGCCACGTCTGAAATCCAAACATAGATCTTGCATACGCTGGAATCGATTGAATTGCAGCGTTCCAGCCATGCAGGCTGGCATGTGGAAGAAAGCCAAAAATAAAGGTAGCTGCTGCATAGATAAACGTCACAATAACAGATACAGCCAATATACTAAGCAGCTTTGCTGTGACAATTTTCCGTCTGCCGCTTCTGGAACTTAAAATCAGGTGATCCATACCTGTTGACCGTTCCACGGCAAATACCGGGGCAATGATAAACGCCAGCGGGATAAACAGCAGAAACTGCATCATATGTTCGCCCCAGTTGACAAACAGAT
>CANSYV010000285.1 GCA_947651335.1 uncultured Lachnospiraceae bacterium | reverse complement strand
AAACTAAAAATTCTAAAACAAGCTGGTGTCTCCAGAATCAGCATGGGGATACAGAGTTTTTCAGATGCGGAATTGGGGACTTTGGGGAGACAGCACCGTGCCGTAAGAGCTGAAGAAGCTTTGGAACTTTTGAAATTGTTTGATTTTCCCTGTGTGAATGTGGACTTTATCTATGGAATTCCTGGACAGACTGTGGAAAGTCTTCTTGCTTCTTTAAGAAAAGCATTGTCCTATGAACCGGATGAAATCTTCCTGTATCCTCTGTATCTGAAACGCGGGGCGCGGCTGCGGCAAAAGCTGCCTGATTCCTCTGTGGTGTTCCGCCAATATGAGGAGGCCTCCGCTTATTTGAAAGGAGAGGGGTTCCGGCAGGATTCCATGCGCAGGTTTGTGCGGACAGCCTCCTGCCCGGAAAAAGAAGAAACCCGCAGTTTCTCCGAGTGCGGCTTTGGCACTTCCCTGGCTGTGGGATGCGGCGGGCGCAGTTACCTGGGAAACCTCCATTTCTGCACCCCCTATGCTGTCACTGGGAAGGACTGCCGCAGCCTGCTTGAGGACTTTATGAATACAAAAGATTTTTCCCCCATCACACATGGATTTTTGTTGTCTGAGGATGAGCAGAAACGCCGATACGTCATCCGCAGCCTGCTGATCCGTCCAGGTTTAGATCTGGGACGGTATCAGGAGATTTTCGGTGGCAGCGCCATGGCGGATTTCGGACTTCTGAGGGATTGGACCAGCCAGGGATATGCCAAAATCGTCCCATCCAAAGAGACTTCGTATCTTACCCTTACGGAGGCCGGCCTGGGCCTGTCAGACTGCCTGGGAGCGCAGCTGATCTCCCCACAGGTGCTGGAAAAAATGAAAGAATGGGAGAAGATTCATGACCGGAAGTTCCATAACAGGAAAGACTCTGCTATACCGGGGCAGTCTGAAAAGCTGTAATTACCACTGCTCCTACTGCCCCTTTTCTAAACATCCTGTGACCGCCCGGGAGCTGAAAAAAGATAGAGACCAGTGGCTTTCCTTTGTACAGACGTTTACGGAAAAAGCCCTGCCGCTGAATATCCGCGCTTTTTTGCTGGTTCCCTATGGGGAGGCTTTGATTCATCCCTGGTACTGGGAGGGGCTGGCCCATATCAGCGCATGTCCCCATATAGATGCCGCAGGGGCACAGACCAATCTGAGTTTTCCCATACACAAATCCCTGTCACACTTTGGCCAGTGCGGGGGAAACCGGGAAAAGCTGCGGCTCTGGGCCACTTTCCACCCAGAGATGACCACGGCAGAGGCTTTCGCCCAAAAATGTGCCGCACTGGCCGACGCAGGCATCACCTTGTGTGCCGGAGCTGTAGGCGTGCCGGAAAATATAGGACTCCTCGAGTCCCTGCGGGAAAAACTGCCGGATCATATTTATCTGTGGATCAATAAAATGGATGGACTGAAACGGATCTATTCCATCGAAGAACAAAATGCCTTCCTGGAGATAGACCCGTATTTTCTCCAGGAACTCACCCCCGTTTTGGCTGATGCAGACAAATGCCGGGGACGGATTTTCGTGGAGGGAAACAAAAAACTGCGGGCCTGCAATATGGGCGGCAGCCTTGATATAGACTGGGACACCCTCTGTGACAGTCTGTGTCTTCCCCAGCCCCAGTGCAGGCGCAGGATTTGTTCCTGTTATCTGGCATATGCCGGGCGCAGTGATTTTGTGAATCAGTCCTCATTCGGCCCCTATCCCCTGCTGCGAATCCCCCGGCAAAAGGCTGGTTCCTAGCGCAGCATCCCTGCCAGGGAAAATAACACATACGCCAGGATATGAATCACCACAATAGTGGCTCCCACCGGGGTTCCCCACAAGATAGAAACTACAATTCCGGTAAAGGCGCAAAATACTGACAGCACTGCCGAACAAAGGGTGACAGACCGGAAGCTTTTAAACACCCGCATGGCGGACAATGCGGGAAATACCACCAGCGCTGAAATCAGCAGAGACCCCACCAGATTCATTGCCAGCACAATAATCACCGCTATAATCACCGCTATCATAAAATTGTAAGCCCCCGCATTGGTTCCCGCAGCCCTGGCAAAACTTTCGTCAAAGGTAACCGCAAAGATTTTATGATAGAATAACAGAAAGACAGCGGACACTACCAGTGACAATACCACGCACAGCCAGACTTCCCCTCTGGTCAGCGTGAGAATGGCCGTAGAGCCAAACAGGGTACTGCACACATCCCCGGATACATTGGCAGATGTGGAAAACAGGTGCATAAGCAGATATCCCACAGCCAGCGCCCCCACAGAGAGCATGGCTATGGCCGCGTCTCCGTTCACCACAGCCCGCTCCCCAGCGCCCAAGAGCAAAATGGCGCAGATCACTGTGGCAGGCAGTACGAATATCATATTGTTTGTCAAATTCAGCACAGAGGCCACGGCCATAGCCCCGAATGCCACATGGGAAAGTCCATCCCCAATGTAGGAAAAATGCTTCAGCACCAGAATCACGCCCAGCAGAGAGGAACAAAGAGCAATCAACACCCCAGTAACCAATGCATAACGGACAAATGGGTATTGGAGATATTCCATAATCATGTGTACCTGTTTCATCCCTGTACTCCCCCTCTCACTGACACAAACTTCTGCCCTGTCTCGCTGTCCAGATATTCTTCTTTCGTGCCAAAAAAAATAGTCTCACCAATATGGAGAATATGGCTTGCGCTTTTTACCACCGCATGGACATCGTGTGAGACCATCAGCACCGTAACTCCTTCCCTATTAAGCTTATCAATCAGTTCGTACATCTTTTCCGCTGCTTTCGGGTCCAGTCCGGAAACCGGTTCGTCTAAAAGCAGCAGTTTCTGTGTGGCGCACAGGGCCCTGGCAAGAAGGACTCTCTGCTGCTGTCCCCCGGAGAGCTCCCGGTAACTGTGTCTGGCAAGACCTTCAAGCCCCATCCGTTCCATACATTTTTCAGCCAGTTTTTTCTCCGCCTTCTTATAATAGGGCCGCAATCCGCATCTCCCCTGGCATCCGGAGAGAACCACTTCCCGCACGGATGCCGGAAAGTCTTTCTGCACCAGGGTCTGCTGGGGCAGATAGCCGATTTCATTGGGTCTCATTCCATCTCCGGTGTGTACCGTCCCGCTGATGGGCGCATGAAGCCCCAGAAGCGTCTTCATCAGCGTGGTCTTTCCCGCGCCGTTTTCGCCTACAATGCAGAGATAGTCCCCCGCATGAACAGAAAAGCTGAGATCACGCACGATTGCATGTGCGTCGTATCCCAGCGTTAAATGATCACAAATCAGCTGTGCCATGATTTCCTCCCTATTCCAAAGCCTCTTTCAATACATTCAGATTCTCTTCCATAATAGAAAGATATGCTGCTCCCTGCTGGATCT
>CANSYV010000284.1 GCA_947651335.1 uncultured Lachnospiraceae bacterium | reverse complement strand
GCTCATGACAAGAGCCCATGGATCGTTTCCATAAGAGCCAGCATAATGGGCATACTCCCCGCCATAATGGCCAGTTTGCTGAACAATTCAATCTGTCCTCCAATGGCCCCATATCCGGCGTCCTTACAGATTCCGGAAGAAAATTCGCCGATATAGGCAATCCCCACCATCTTCAACAGCGTTTCCACGTAACTGCTGTCCATGGGGAGATAATCTTTCAGATTTAAAATGGTCTGGAACAGATAGCTGAGCTTGCCAGCTGCCAGAAACAAAATGGCAATGCCTGCTCCGAAGGAAACATAGAAACTGTATTCTGCCCGGCTCTCCTTTAGTAAAAACCCTAAAAGCACACTCCCAATGCCCAGCAGGGAGACTCTCACCACATCCATTTTCCCTTCCCCCTGTCACAACAGAAACAGATTTTTAATTGTCTCAAATAACTCATATATATATGGCAAAATCCAAAACAACACAATAAGCAGACCCGCCAGGCTGATGAGAAATGCCTGTTCATCTCTTCCGCTGTGCTTGAGTACCTGGCTCAGCATGGACACCAGGATGCCAACTGCGGCAATTTTAAAAATAATGCTGACTTCCACAGATTTCTCCCTTCCTGCACGGCCCGCCGCACACGATTTTATATCAGCAGAAGAACCAGGAACAGTCCTCCCAGAATTCCCAGGCTGCGGCATAATTTCTGCTTTCCGGGAATGCTTTCTTTTGCGGTCTGAATTTCCCTGTCCAGCTCCTCCAGATACAGCTCCACGTTCCGAAGCTGCATATCTTTATCCAGATAACCCAAAAAAGCACCCATCTGCATAAGTGCTTCTTTGTCTTTTGCTGATAACGCTGACTGCTTTAAGTTTTCCTTCACTTCTTCCTGAAAAACCTGCTGAAAGCTTTTATCCGGATATTCTCTTAATCTGGAAGATACACAATTTAGAAAAAAACAAAACGGTTCCTCCAGCTTTCTCCCAATGGAAGACAAAGCTTCCGTAAGTGCCGTATTTCCATAAGAAATTTCTCCCCTCAGAAGGAGCGCCATTCTCTGCAGCTGCCGCAGCTGCTCCAGGCGCCGCCCCAGATGGAAACTGTAAGAAAACCCTATCCCCGCGCTGGAAGTTACCACCAGGATAACCCCCAGAAACCGGATCAGCCCCTCCTCCTCTCCTGATACAGACAGCTCCCCCTCCGGTCAAAAACAGCTTTCACTGCTCCTGCCTTTTGACGATTGCTCAAAAGTATGTATCTCTCAAACACATGCTCATTCATCAGCCGTTCAAACAGGGGCTTTTGCTGGAGATCTTCTATGGAATCCCCGTGTACTGTGGCAATCAGCTTACAGCCGCAGTTAATCACCGCTTCGATGGCATGGATGTCCCTGTAATCCCCAATCTCATCTACCGCCACAACAGACGGGGACATGGAGCGGATTAGCATCATCATTCCCTCCGCCTTTGGGCATCCATCCATCACATCCGTACGGATGCCCAGATCATTGCAGGCCGCACCCTGATAACAGCTTCCGATTTCAGAGCGTTCATCCACAACCCCCACTGTCATCCCCCGGCAGTCAGCATCCCCGTCGGACAGCTGCCGGATCATGTCCCGCAGTATGGTGGTCTTCCCGCATCGGGGCGGAGAAATAATCAATGTATGAAAAATGCTGTCCCCCCTGCGGACATAGGGCATCACAGAGGAAGCACATCCTTTCACCTGATGAGAAAGCCTTACATTAATATAGGAAATATATTTGACACCCCGGATGTGATCACCCTCCACAATGGTTTTCCCGGCAATCCCCACCCGGTGTCCTCCCTGTACGGTCAGATACCCCTGGCGGATCTCCTCCTCGTAAGCATACAGCGAATATCCCGCAATATGCTCCATAGTCTCCTGCATATCTTCTCTGGTCACACAGTAAGCCTGCCCCCTGTCCCGCGTGATGCATCCCCCTTGTCCCAAGAAAAATTCCTGCCCCTGATACAAAATGATACAGGGATTATGTACCCGAAGCCGTATTTCATAGACCCTTCCATAGTCCAGTCCATTTCTCTCCAGACGCCGCCGGATATTACCGGAAAAGAGACGCACCACCTGGTTCTGCAGCGTTTCTGTTCCCTGACTTTCGTTGATTGTCCTCACCTCCGTCAAAATCACAATGATCTACTTACATATATGTATATGAGGACAATCCCTCTTTCATTCATTTCTTTTTAGGAGCTGTACAGGTGATTTCTTAGAAGCGATTTCATCCAGGAAAAAGGAAGGTTCCATTTCCTTTTCAAACCGGCGGCGCACATAACATAACGTCAGCTCTTTTCTCGCCCGGGTCATGCCCACATAGAACAGACGGCGCTCCTCCTCGATCTCGGAAGCCAGCTTTGCCTTCTTATAAGGTATGGTATCCTGGTTCACATTCAGAATCCATACTTTATCATACTCCAGCCCCTTTACACTGTGCAGCGTGGACAGGGTCACCCCCTGGGGCTTTTGCTCCATTCTGGATGCCTGTTCCTTCAGGTGCTGGGTACACTCATCCATATAGTCTTTCCACTGGCCGTAATGTTCGAATTTCTTCGCGCTCTCCTGAATCCGGTCCGCAATCTCCGAGAACTCTTTGTAGTCCAGTCCCCGGACGCTGGCATACTCATTCAGATACCCCTCATAGCCCATGGCATGACGGATATAATTGACTGCCGCAAAAGGAGGCATCTCTCTGATTCTTTTTAAATCCGCCTCCAGCTGGTCAATCCGGTCACACATCCACTCCCGGTCTTCATAAAACATCCGCAGGGTTTCCATTTTTACCGCCTGTTCATAGACCGCTTCTCTGGAAATATACCGTTTGGGACGGTTCATAACCTTCAGGAAATCCTGCCGCCGTATCACCGGCCCGGCAGCCATCTGTATATATGAGAGAAAGTTCTGGCAGATCCAGTGTTCATAGATATTGGGCAGTCTGTCCCGCATATAGAAGGGAACCTGGTACTCCATCAGCACCTCCGCTGCATATCCGGCCTCCTGCCGGGTTCGAAACAGCACCGCTGTCTTTTTCAGGTCGCCCCCTTTTTCCTCCCACGCCTGCAGTTCTTTTAACAGAAACATAGCTTCCTGCCGGGGATTTTCCAGCTGCACAATCTGCACAGGATTCCCCTGGGGATTGGGGGTGGTGATTTTCTTGGAAAAACGGTGATGGTTACAGGCGATCATACGCTGGGAAGCCTCCAGTATCCGGCCGCTGCATCGGTAATTCACATCCAGCAGCACCTGCTGGGCCTGGGGATAATCTTTCGTAAAATTCAGCATCAGCTCCGGACGCGCTCCCCGGAAATGATAGATGGACTGATCGTCATCTCCCACAATGAACAAATGATCCCCGTATCCGGCCAGCATGCGCACTGTCTTGTAC
>CANSYV010000283.1 GCA_947651335.1 uncultured Lachnospiraceae bacterium | reverse complement strand
ACAATTTATCAGGAAATCAGGCCTGGAAATGTATATAAAGCAGCAAAATGGGAACTTTCTTTTTTGATTTTTTGTGATAGAATATCAGAGAATACGAATAATAACGGAAAGACAAAAGCAAGAAACCACACAGAGGACATGACTGTCCATATACATTTTATGACTTTTCAGGAGGCATTATGGAACTTTCAAGCTGTCAGCTGCCAGAAAACGAACCGGGAGTTATCGAAAAGAGAGGGATTTACTTTCATGAACCATCAGAGTTTGCCAAAAAACACTTATACTATCCTGTCTTCGGGGCAGTCTACACCTGTGTCCCGCCCTGGCAGGTAAAACGGATAACCAATCTCCCCCATATTTTCCTGCTCTTTTATATATTGGAAGGGGAACTTCATATAACATATAACGGCAGACAGGAAACTGCCCCGGCTGGCTGCACCGTACTCCTTGACTGCAGCCGGCCCCACCAGTACCGGGCAGAGAGCCGGGTCACCTTCCAGTGGCTCCACTTCGAGGGGCCTTTTGCCTCCATTTACAGCGGGCTTTTGTCCCAAAACAGTGTCTGCCACTGCGGAAAAGGCGAAATTTCTATGCTGCTGGACTATATTCTTGACCATGTGAACAGCGGCAAATATAATGAGCACCGCCTGTCAGCATATATCTATGATATTCTGACCAGGCTCACCGTACAGCCTGCCAGAGAATCCTCCTGCATTGAGGAGGCGGTGCAATATCTGACAAAACACTTCCGGGAGACTCCCTCTGTTGAGGATACGGCCGCGTATGTGTCCCTGAACCCCCAGTATTTCTCCCGGCTGTTTAAGCAGCAGACAGGGACATCCCCTCACAGCTACCTGTTATCCCTGCAGCTGAAACACGCGAAAACCCTGCTGGTGGAGTCTGGCCTGACCGTTCAGCAGATCGCCGCGGAATGCGGGTTTACCAGCAGCACCCATTTTATCAGAGCGTTTAAAGCAAAAAACGCGGTAACGCCGGCGGCGTTCCGCAAATATTATAATCCTTCCGGGTTTCGGGATTGAGCAGTTTCCTATACCACAAAGAAGGGTCTTGCGCCAGCAAGACCCTTTTTATCTATGCATTCCAATGATCCGCGATACATTCCCTCATAATTTCCACACACCGTTTTGCCTTATCCACGTTATTATGTATAGTATACGCATCCCGGATGGTCAGCTCCACTTTACAGTTCTTCGCGTGTTTCAGGGTTGTGGTAATGTGCTCTCTCCAGGCATCCTCATCCAGATTCTCTGATACACCAATGTAATTGGGGCTGGGCTTTCTGTGATAGATGATCTTCCTGCCAGCCAGCACCTCGCCCATATATTCCTCGTTTGTCCACGGAGAAATAGAGGCTTTTCTCAGATTTTTCAGCTGGCTTAAGCAGGGCCACAGCCTCTCTAATGGGTCGCAGCATCCAAAGGACACCAGCCCAAAGCGGTCTGCCACTTTCTTATAGGAATCCCACACCAGTTCTTCGAACATATCCTGAGACACGTTGATGGTCTCCTGGGAATCCATGTGCAGCCAGATCTGATTCAGATCCACCGGTCCTTCGCTGGGCAGTTCGTCGGTGAGACAGATGGAACCCTGGTTGCACTCTTCATATCCTGTGGTGGGATAGAGCAATCCGCTGTCTCTCCACTCTTCAAAAAATCTGAGATAATCATCGGCCAGCTGGTTCAGCACCTGCTGGATTTCGTCTGGATAATCGCACAGAGCATAGCACATATTCTGCATGCCCATAATGTGCACCAGGTCCTGGGTAAGCCAGCAAGTGAGGGATTTTCCCACCCGCTTCACCGGAAGGATGTCTCCGAAAGCATCCTCAGCCGCTTTGAAATATTCATTGGTCTCATCCACCTTCAGGCTAAACTGGGACGGTTTGAACTTATCCATCTCGTCGCCCAGTTCTTCCACCTGCTCGGTGAAGTGCTGTCCCAGACCGCCGTCGGAAGCTACTTCCTTCATCACGTCAAATCCCCATGGCTTTAAGTCCAAGTCCCACCACACGCCAAAGTACGGCGCTGTCACTTTGTCGTCGTCCAATACCTGCATGTTGTAGAAGTTATGCAGCAGACGCTCCTCGATTCTGCGGGCAAGGGGGTCTTCACACTGCATCTGGGGAAGCAGGACTTCCTGGGTGAAATTATCAATCTCCAGGTGAATCATGGGGCGCTCTCCCCTGCATGCATTGTGGTCAATCCACATCTGTGCTCTTTTCTGGTTTTTCTCACTGTTTGCCACTTCCAGCTGTGTCTGGGCCAATTGGCGGAGACGTTCTCTCTCTTTTGATGTTATCATGTTCTTTCCTCCTGACTAAATAAGAGTGCTCCCGGAAAACCTCCTGCATCTGGCTTTCGAAGAACACTCTTTCGTATTCCATTTCCATCCGCTTCAAGTTTCTTATATTCTATAAGATACGGGGAAAACTTCAATAAGAAATATTGCGAACCAATTTAGAATAATTGCCGGAAGGAATTGTGATTATTTTGATGCCCGTGAGCGGAATACGTCCAGCAGAACCGCCAGAATCAAAATCAGCCCCTCTGCAATCTGCTGCATATAACCGCTGATATTCATCAAATCCATGCCGTTATTCAGCACCCCGATCACCAGAATCCCGCAGATGAGACTATATACGGAGCCGATGCCGCCGCTTAGGCTGACGCCGCCGATGACACATCCTGAGATCGCCTTCATCTCAAAGGATTCCCCCAGGCCAGGCTGTCCGGAAGCCACACGGGCTGTGAGCAGCATACCTGCGATTGCCGCCATAATGCCAGCGTACACATAGGTGAACAGTTTTACGGCTTTTACATTCACACCTGATACCACCGCTGCCTGGGCATTGCCGCCGATGGCGTAAATATGTCTGCCCAGACGTGTGTATTTCAGCAGATACCAGGTAAATGCGGACAGGATCACTAAGATAATTACCGGCACAGGAATCACTCCGATGCTTCCTCCCCCCAGATACGTGAATTTGGAGTCCAGATTACTCACAGGGCGCCCGTTGGAAATATACAGGGCCAGCCCCCGCAAAAGCAGCTGGGTTCCCAGTGTGGCGATAAAGGCGGGCATTCTCAGATAGGCAATCAGCCCCCCGTTTACAAACCCCACTGCCGCTCCAATGGCCAGAGTTGTCAAAATGGGCATAGCCAGTGAATTCCCCACAGAGGTCTGAATGGTCATGGCGCTGAGGACAGACACGAGGCCCACCACAGAACCAGGCGACAGGTCAAAGTCGCCGCCGATTAACGTCACCAGGGCCCCCAGCCCGATAATGGCCCAGAATGTCACCTGGCGGACAATATTAATCAGATTATTCCCAGTAAGAAATGTATTGGTCAAAATCGTCAGGATAATCATCATCAGAAGAAGAATGATAAAC
>CANSYV010000282.1 GCA_947651335.1 uncultured Lachnospiraceae bacterium | reverse complement strand
TCCGGTCTGGAAATCAAAGATATTAAACAGTTTATGCAGTGGTGTTCTCAGGGAATAGTCCCTCTTTGTCATAATAGCGGAGTGTAGAAACCGGCAGATGAAACATCTTGGATATCTGTCCTATGGTATACATGGCAATCCTCCTGAAAAATATTTGAAAAATATTGAGCTAAAGCCAAGTTTAGGTGTTAATATAATTTTATCATTGAATCACAGGAACGTCAATGAAAAAACGGGGCAGTCCTTGCAAAATATATGTTTGCTGATAAAGAATAAAAGAAATATATGAAATATCATAGAATAATTGTCTGAAAATTATGGTTGAAAAACATGGGAATATGAGATACAATACCTTTATCAAAGGAGCCGGAAAGTGAGCGAGGTCACCGGGCCCGGCGGAAGTTTAAGGAACTGTAAAAAACAGCCGTCTGCTTTGTCAGGAGCAGGGCGGCTGTTTTTTATAGAAATCAAATATGATGGTCAGACTGTCAAAAGTCCATTTTTATTGGTGCGGCATTTTGACGGGCTGATCATATGATAGGAGAAAATCAAAAATGGCAAAAGTGAAAGCCGGTAAGGTTGAATTGGAATATGAATTTTTTGGGCAGGATACAAATCCTGTTGTTGTACTTGTGGCAGGCAGCGGCGCGCAGATGGGGTTCTGGGAGATTAAATTCTGTGAAATGCTGGCGGAGAAAGGATTTTATGTGCTTCGTTTTGATAATCGGGATGCCGGATTGTCGACGAAATTTGACAAAGTGGCTGACCGCTGCCCGTATACTCTGGAGGATATGGCAGATGATATCAGTGGACTTTTGGATGCGCTGGGCATTGAGAGCGCCCATATCTGCGGAGCCTCTATGGGTGGGATCATCGCGCAGATATTTGCCTGCCGCTATCCATCTAAGGCATTGACCCTGACTTCCATTATGTCTTCCACTGGTAATCCTGAGCTGCCTGTAATATCAGAGGAAACCCTGAAGATCGTTACAGAGGTTCCGCCCAGTGACAGAGAAGGCTATATTGCTCATACTGCAGCCATGTGGCGTGCACTCTGGAGCAAAGGGTTTCCCTTTGAAGAAGAACGGGCCCGGCGGTATATAGAAGAAAGCTTTGACCGCTGCTATTATCCCCTTGGTGCCGCACATCATAATATGGCAGCGGCAGATGCCGGTGACCGGAGGGCTGAACTGGCAAAACTCAACATCCCCGCTCTTGTTATCCATGGAACCGCAGATCCCATGTTTCCAGTTGAGGCGGGACTGGATACGGCAGACGTGATTCCAGGCGCTGAACTGCTTTTAATCGAAGGCATGGGACATGACATGCCCATTGGAACCTGGGAGCAGATTGTGGATGGTATCACAGAAAATGCAGCACGGCTGTATACGGAAAGGAAAGACTATGATTAATACCATGTATTACGATTCCCCTGTAGGCCGCCTTCTGCTGGCCGAAAAAGAAGATGCGCTGGCAGGTCTCTGGATAGAAGGACAGAAATATTTCCTCGGATCTATAAGGGAAGACATGGGGGAAAATCCTGATTCTGCAGTTTTAAATCTGGCGGGAAAGTGGCTTTTCCGTTATTTTCGAGGAGAGAATCCCTCTATCAGTGAAATCCCCCTGGCCCCGGCAGGCAGTGAATTCCGTCAAAAAGTCTGGAAAATTCTCTGTGAAATTCCCTATGGACAGGTAACAACCTATGGGGAGATTTCGAAAAAAATTGCCGCCAGCCGGGGGCTTGACCGGATGTCTGCCCAGGCCGTGGGCGGCGCCGTGAGTCATAATCCCATTTCCATTATCATCCCCTGCCACCGGGTAGTGGGGGCAAATGGAAGTCTGACAGGATATGCGGGCGGGATTCAAAAGAAGATCGAACTTCTCACTTTAGAAGGTGCGGATCTGAGTCAATTATTCGTTCCTAATTAGATATATACCAAAGTTTTCCGCTGCTATATGATAGAGATATAAAAAATCACGTGAAAGCATTACATATAACAGGGGGAAAACGGACATGACGGGAACAGAAAAATTTACAGACATTTCAGGACTTTTTGCAAATACCACAGAGATGATAGCGGCATGCGGGGGAACCGTATATGGCTATCTGCGGGTTTCGACGGCTGCACAATCCCATGAACGGCAGGTAGATGCCATGGAGGAGCTTGGTGTCAAAGAAGAAAACATGTTTTTTGATAAACAATCCGGCAAGGATTTTGACCGTCCCGCGTACCAGGAATTGACAGGCCGTCTTCAGGAGGGGGACCTTCTGGTGATTAAAAGTCTGGACAGGCTGGGAAGGAATACCACAGAGGCAAAAGAACAATGGAGGATTCTGACAAAGGAAAAGAAAGTCAGCATTGTAGTCATTGACACACCGATTCTCAACGCGGGAAAAGAACTGGGCCCCCTGGGCCAGGCTGTCTCAGATATTATTTTTACCATTTTTTCCTTAATTTCAGACTTTGACCGGCATTCTATCTGGCAGAGAATGCATGAGGGAATGATAGTGGCCATGAGAGAGCGGGGAGTAAAGCCAGGGCGCAAGGCACTGCCAATTCCCCCAGAGTTTGAGACTATCAGAAATGAGATTACGTCCGGAGAAATCTCCCAGAGGGCTGCTGCCAAAAAGCTGGGGGTGGACAGAAAAACAATTAAAAAGTGGATGAATCAGATAAATACCATGGAGCAGAATGAAGCACATCTCGTGGAGACCCTGGCAGATGATATGTGCAGTGCCATGGCTGCGGTGGATGAAAATAAAGGCGCAGAAGCCGGATATGTGGAGCAGGTGAAAATGGATGAGGGTGGAAAACTGGAAAATGCTCAGAAGCAGAAGGCCAAAAATGGAGTTGAAATCGAGCAGGCAGTGGAAACAATGGAATGTGTGGAAAACTCTGTAGATTTGCAGATGTGTGAGTGTACGGAGTATGATGCGGAGATGGAGAATGCTGAGGCTGTGGAAAATATTGAAGCTCTGGAAAGGGATGAGGGGGACGGAAAGCACCGCAGCTTGGAAAAGAGATGATGGTGTAGAAAATAGTGTGAATTCGAAAAACGCAGAAATTGCTTGTTTTGGAAGAATAGAGATGGGGATGAATTCTTGAATTTATCCCCAGAGAATGCCCGGAAATACAGGGATTCAAAGCGATATTAAGGAGAGTTTCTTCCATAATATCTGCAAAAGTTATAAAATCAAAAGGTAAAAGAGGCATCCCTATGGATTGCCTCTGATATAGTGATATATGAGTTATATTTCCTGGGAGTGTAAAATAAAGTGTGTAAGTTAGAAAACCAATAAATCTAACTGCACACTTTATTTTTATTGGTAAGGTGTGCTACACTCAAAGAAAGGACAAAGAAAAGGATGGGTACAGCATTTATGGCATCAAGAAAAAAGAAAGAAAATACTGC
>CANSYV010000281.1 GCA_947651335.1 uncultured Lachnospiraceae bacterium | reverse complement strand
TTGCCTTCCCACATAGGTGATTGCCGGACCGTCCACCCATACTTCTCCCTGTGTAACTTCCATAGGGCCTTTCATCGCCAGTATCCTGCAATTATAAAAACGTGTTCTCACCTTTTATGCCTCCTGTAGAAAATATTTTTGAAACATAGTCAAAAAAGCGGTAAAACTACAATGGTTTCACCGCTTTTTCCATTTTATAATCCCAGAGCTCTCAATGTCTGTTTTTTAATGGCGCCATTCACTTTTAGGCAGTAATCTCTTTGAAATCTTTTCAAGGCCTTTTTGGTCTTAACATTCATCACCCCGTTGGCTTTCCCGCAGCGGTACCCCAGTCTTTTCAGTTTTTTCTGAACTTTTTTGATGGTACTTTTCTTTACGGTTTTTACCTTGTTCTGCTGTTGTGCTGTAGATGTGCCTGCATACGGACAAATTCCATTGGCATGCTGATGCGCTCCATGTCCGCCGCAGTAGAAATATGCAGGAGCACCGGCACAGCCGCCGCCACCGCCGCAATAACCATGATATCCGCCCCCTCCATGGTGTCCGTGGGCATAGACAACTGCCACAAGAGGCTGTTCTGCATTATAGGTAACCGGGGTGAGGGAGACAGCCCCCACGAGAGCGGCAATTAGGAAGCCTTTCTTAATCTTACTCATAACATTCACTCCTTTGACACTACAATTTATCCTATTCCAATTATAAAACAGATTCAATCAAAAAAATACAGCTAATTTGTACAAAAAACATCTGTTTTTTTAGAAGAATTGATAGTTCCCTATGATTACATGGCATACCAATACCTTGTTTTCAGCCTGGCCCACACGCCTTTTCTCCGATTTAGCGCATGCAGCAGACTTTTGGCAAAACAATTCAGGGTATGGATTTCATAAGGCATAAGTTTCTTCCCTCCAAACCGCACTTTCTGGATCAACGCAATGGCTCTCTCGTACTCTTCTCGTCGGATACCGGGAATCTTCTCCTCCACCTGCCCGGATAATTCCATGGGATGGTCATAGCTCCCCGCCACTTTCCCAATCACAAGCATCTGCTGCATATCTTTCACATATTGGTGGATAAAATCCTGTTCCCGGCTCCCCTCCATCCTCCGCCTCTTTTGCAGACAGCGGGCTGCCCTCTGGATTTCCAGGAACAGATACAGCGCAAACCCTGCATACAGGCAGCAAAGTAAAATAGAAAGAATTCTGCGCAATGTGACAGTTGTATGTTTCTTTTCTTCCTCTGGTTCTTCCTGGCCTGCCAGTCCGCCTTCTACATTAAGGCCATCCTCACTGGGGCTGGAATTCACCTGAAATGCCGGGGCTCCTTCGATCACCTGGCTGGTATACATTTCTGTATACATTCCAGGAACCACTTCCACTGGCAGCCATCCTGCCCCTGGAATATAGACTTCTGCCCAGGCATGCGCATGCTGATTGGTCAAGACAGCCGTAGTCCCGCCATCTTCTGAAAGCTTTTCTGCCTCTTCTTCTGAATAATGATAGCCTTCCACATACCTTGCGGCATATCCTGCCGTCCTGTATGCCAGCGCGGCTGTAGACGCATAGTGCACAGCATTTCCCTGCTTAGAACCTTTCAGAAACCACTGTATAAAATCCTGTCCTTCAGGGAATGCCGCCGGATTCTCTGTATAGCGGGTGTCCCTGCGCAGTACCCTTCGGATTTGGGCAGTCACATCATTAAAATCTCTTTCCTCGTCTTCTGGAAAAAAGGTCTCCTTTAGCAGCAGCTTTAGCTGCTCATCCACTTCCATATAATATTCTTCCGCAAAAGAATGATATACTGATTCTGCCCCCAGATACGCTTTTTCTTCCTCTCTGGACGGATTCTGGGTCCACTCCCCTGGCAGAACCTGGTCTGCGGATGATGCCCCTTTTACCGCCTGAAATGCATATTCTTCCCCGCCGAAAAACTTTCTGGAACGCACCTGCCAGTCTTTCTTTTCTTCTGGCCGGCTTCCCTCCCACTTTTCAACAGAAGAAGGAAGATAGATATATTTCCGGTAAGCCCCAGTATTTTCCACTTCCACTGTAACACTTTCCGAATCAGAACCCTGGGCAGACTCTTCCAGTTTATGATACCCTGCATACTGGGCCACTGGTGAGAAATCCTTCGTCTTCAGCCACTGTAAAAGTCCCTCATATTCCCCCTGGTACGCCTCCATGGGCAGCTCTTTCCACTGGGTTTTATGGTAATTTGCGCCCACAAAGCCTTTCAAATACCATTCCTGGGGTTCTTTCATATGAAGTTTTAGTGTTTCCTCATCCCCTGACAGAAGTCCCTGCGCTTTCTCCAGATTTCCTTTCGGAAGTGTATCTGTTCCATAACGGAATTTTTCAAACCAGGCAGCTGTCCCTGCCTTCCACCTGGCAATCTGGCTCAAGCCCTCATACCCGCCTGTTGCCAGAAGAATACCGAAAATCAATATCCCCATCCCCAGCAGACATGCTGCACCGCGGATGCCATTTTGACGGGCCGGCGCTGTAAAAAAAATCAATGTCCCGAAAACTCCAGACAAAAGACACAGCACCGACAGCCACATCTGCTGCCGCCCCAGGACAAATCCCGCCAGCAATGCGCAGATCACCAGTGCCAGAGTCATCCCTGTATATCTTTGTTTCACCAGCATCCTCACGAAAGCTGCCAGTAACACCGACAGCAGGCACCAAAATATCCGGGAGCCTAATACTACCCGGCTGTTCACGGAAAACTGTTCAAACTCCGTCTGAAACCGCAGATTCCACAAAACCATAAACCGGTTCACAGTATCCAAAAAACCCTGGGAAATGAAAAGAATAAACCCTAAGAAGCTCAAAAGACTCACCACATAGATGCCCCCTTTGATCCCCTGGGAAACTTTTGGCGACAACTGGGATATCTGCAGCGCCCAAATCGTCAGACACCCTGCCAGGAGTGCACCTGTCAGACAGGATTCATCATACATCATGCCGCGAAATGCGGATAAGACCCCGGCCAGCAGAAAAAGTGCCGGCATAGTCTCCCCAATAAGCACTGTCTGGCTTCCCATTTTTTTCCCTTCTGCTGTAAGCAGACAAATCTCCTGACTTTTCTTCCTCATGTTCCAATCCTTTATTGTAATACTATATGGTAATGTTGTTCATGGTTTCCTGGTAGGTATCCACATCCACAGAAATCACTGCATATCCCGCAGAAACCGTATAGTTCATCCCTTTTCCCTGAACAATCTGAATTACGGTAAGATCAACCTCTCTGGATAGCTGCCGGGCAGTATTTTCCTCGCAGCAGGGCGTAATATAGATAATCTTGGTATAATCGTTCCGCATATTTCCTTTTAAAAAGCTGTAGACCGTATCTGCCCCATTCTCCTCGTCACAACCATTCCAAGAACACATGTCATAACACGTCCTACGGATACCGA
>CANSYV010000280.1 GCA_947651335.1 uncultured Lachnospiraceae bacterium | reverse complement strand
GCCTTGATAGCATATTTTTTTATTTCTGAAGTAAAAACACATTTTGTCTGAAAACCCAGGGCTTTGGGAACTGATAAAATATATACTGTGATTTTATAAATACTGTGATATAATGACACAGAAACAGTTACCATTTTTCAAACACCCACGGAGCAAAGGAGCGGGGAACATGTCAAATGTCAGTACAAAGAGAACGATTCCCAGATTTCAGAAGAAAACAGAATACTACGATTACAGCCTGGTTGCCGTGATGATTCTGCTGATTGTTTTCGGCCTGATTATGCTTTACAGTACCAGTTCCTATGTGGCGCAGCTGCATGAGGGAAACGATATGTTTTATTTCCGTAAACAGGCACTCATCAGCGCCGCAAGTATTGGATGTGCACTGGTACTCTCACAATTTGATTACCATCTCCTGGGGAAAATACCTTCCCTCATCTACTCAGCAGCCATGGTGCTGATGATTATGGTAAAAATTACTCCTTTCGGGGTGGAGGTCAATGGTGCCAAAAGATGGCTGAAATTTGCGGGTCTCCAGTTCCAGCCCTCGGAAATCGCAAAAATTGCCGCCATTGTGACCATTTCCTTCATGATTGTACAGATGGGCAAAAAGGCCGCGGAAATCCGCGGAATCGAAGTCCTGCTGGGTGCCGGCGGAGCACTGGGGCTGGTGACCTTTGTCTTTACGGATAATCTGAGTACCGCGATTATTATCTGGGGAATTACCTGCATCTTAATCTTCATCGCACACCCCAGGACAAAGCCGTTTATCATTATATTTATCTGCCTGGCCGCTGTGGCCGCGGCAGCGGTCCTGATTTTAACAGCGGCAATCGACACCAGCAGCAATTTCCGCGTCCGCAGAATCCTCACATGGCTGCGCCCGGAGGAATATTCTGCCTCTGGGGGATTTCAGGTTATGCAGGGCCTGTACGCCATCGGTTCCGGTGGATTTTTTGGAAAAGGACTGGGAAACAGCGCGCAGAAACTGGGCTGGATACCCGAGGCGCAGAATGATATGATTTTTTCTATTATATGCGAAGAGCTGGGGATTTTCGGTGCGTCTATTATTTTACTTTTGTTCATCTATCTCCTTTACAGGCTGATCTTCATCGCCCAGAACGCACCGGATTTGTTTGGCTCCCTGCTGGTGAGCGGAGTTTTTGTGCACATAGCCCTCCAGGTAGTTTTCAACATATGCGTGGTCACCAACCTGATTCCCACCACAGGTATTACGCTGCCATTTTTCAGCTACGGCGGAACGTCTATCCTGTTTTTAATGAGCGAAATGGGCATCGCTCTGAGTGTGGCACGGCACATTAAATTTCAGGGAGAACCGTGAACATCCAGGCAGGGCCGCCAAAAGAATTCCCTTTCGGCGGCCCCTGTGCGTATAGCGTCAATCTGTCCCGGACAATGAGATATGATAGTGCTCCAGCCAGTAATTCACCTGGAGAAGATATGCCAGCAGCTGTGGTCCTGCCATCAGCTGCCCGTAAAACGGCCTTCCATAGTCAGAAGGGCATTTCATATAAGCCTCCACCTTCTTCTTGTCAATAAGGGTGCAAAGAGGCGCGTTCCCATTGTCCAGCACCTCTGTTATTTTTGTTTTCAGAAGGTTCTCATAAGCAGGGTCATAGGTTTTGGGGTAAGGGCTTTTTCTCCTGTAAAGCACTTCGTAAGGCAGATGCTTTTCCCCGGCAGCCCGCAGAAGCCCTTTTACCACGCCGCCCCGGCATTTCATACTCCAGGGCACATTCCATACATACTCGATAATCCTGTGGTCAGCCAGGGGAACCCTTGCCTCCAGCCCTGTGTGCATACTGGTTCTGTCCATCCGGTCCAGCAGGGTCTGCATAAACCATCTCAGATTCAGATAAGATATCTCCCGCCGCCTTTTCTCCTCCGGCGGCTCTCCCAAAAGCTGCGGGGTTTCTGCCACAGACGCCTCATAGGCCGCCTTTGCGTACTCCTTCAGCGGCAGCTCTTCAAGGACTTCATCTTTTAACAGCATGGTACGGGCAGTAAAGTCCATGGACCATGGAAAACAGTCTGCCTCAAAGCACTCTTTCTTATGGAACCAGGGATAGCCCCCGAAGATCTCGTCCGCGCACTCCCCGGTAAGGGTTACTTTATGGTGTCCCGCCACTTTGCGGCAGAAATACAGCATGGAAGACTCCACATCAGCCATGCAGGGCAGGTCTCTGGCATCCACTGCCTCGAACAGATACTCATACAATTCCTCATTCCTGCACTCCAGATAGTGATGCCTCGTACCTGCGTATTCCACCATCCGGTCTACCCACGGGCGGTCCTGGGAAGGCTGAAAGTCATTGGCTGTAAAATTCACATCATTTCCATAGAAATCAAAGGAATACGTATCCAGATGCTGCCCCTGTTTTCTCAGCTCCTCACTGCAGATAGCTGTCACAAGGCTGCTGTCCACCCCTCCGGAGAGGAAGGTACAGATGGGAACATCGGACAGCATCTGCATCCTGACAGCGTCTGTCACCAGATATTCTGTCTTTTCCACTGTTTTTTCAAAGGAATCTTCATGAGGGCGGCTTTGCAGCTTCCAGTACGGCCAGCTCTGTATCCCGCTTCTGCCCACTTCCAGCACATGCCCCGGAAGAACCTCCCATATATTCTTAAATACGCCTTTTCCATAGGTTTTCGCCGGCCCCAGACCGAACACTTCGCAAAGCCCTTCTTTTCCCACAACAGCCTGCATGCCGGGATAACTCAAAATGCCTTTGATCTCCGAAGAAAACAAAAACGTATCCAGATGCTGTCCATAAAACAGCGGTTTTACCCCTGCTCTGTCCCGGAACAAAAGCAGATGCTTAAGCCTCTCGTCCCAGATGGCATAGGCAAAGATTCCGTTGAGGCGTTTCACAAATTCCCGCCCATGCTGCATATACCCTGCCAGAATCACCTCCGTGTCAGAGGTGGTGGAGAAAACCACACCCTCTGACATGAGTTCCTGGCGGAGCTGCCGCATATTGTATAATTCGCCGTTATAGCTGATGGTGCACCGATGATTTCCCACCTGCCTGGTCATAGGCTGATGCCCTGTCTTTAAGTCAATGATGGAGAGACGCACATGGGAAAGGCCGCAGTGCTCTGACAGAAAAGCCCCTTCTTCGTCAGGACCTCTGTGCTTTTGAGCCTGGTTCATTTTGTCCAAAATCCCTGCCCATCTCTCAGGTTCTTCTTTATAATTTACCGCAAAATTTGTAAAACCTGCAACTCCGCACATAACAACGCTTCCCCTCTAAAATGATTTCAAAATAGGCTGTATCTGCCTGTGTTCCAATGCCAGCTCCAGAGATGGAATCAGCTCATCGGTGTGAGCGATCAGCGAATTAGGCTTTTTCACTGGACTATCCTGGCCAAATGGCAGGAAATAGATGTTTTTGGCA